>NZ_JBHNSQ010000044.1:0-41498 GCF_059085665.1 Actinotignum sp. usb-actsch-213 | reverse complement strand
CCAGGCAAATAAACCTACCGGGCTCATGCCGGCCGCTTGCCCGGCCCGGGCAAGTACCTCAATATCCTCGACCAGGAGGATCACAATATCGCTATCCGGCCACCAGTCTTCCCAGAAAACAGTGGATAGCCCCGGCCGACCGTGCATGGCCGCACGGAGGCGCTCGGCTCCCTGCGTCGTCGTACCTATCGCGATATAGCTGGCCGGGCACATATGAGAATCGAGTCCACCCGGTGGGCTCAAGAAAACATCTTCACGACTACCCGCACAGCGCAGCAGAGCACCACGAATCCGCCCCCGGCTATCGCATTCCAGCACTTCGCGCGCGTGATGCGCGCCCGGGCACTCACTCGGCCAAGCGCCCGGCCTGCCGCGCACCACCCGCCAGTGCGAGAGGTCCACGAAGCCGCGCCCGGCCTCCAGCTCGCGCTGCTCCACATAGGGATTGGTGTAGAAAGCAGCCACCCCGGCCGCGTCCCCTTCCCCGGGAACCGCACCGGGCCAGCGCAGCAGCGGGCTGGGTTTCACGATTCCGGTTGCGCTTCGGATGGCGCAGACTTCGGCTCCGCTTCCGGGCAATCGCTCTGGCGCTGGAGGCGGCCGGCCATGTAGCTGCGCATCGGAACCCCGAAGGCGGCCATATCGTAAGCGTAGAAAAGCTCCGATTCCACGTAACCGCCCATGATTTGGCCGCCGGTATAGCTCGCGGCGGTGGGGGTGGCGGCGATGGCGTCCGCGACGATCTGGAATTGCGGGCCCTTAATGAAACCGGCCCAGGTCATGGCGTGGCCAGCGGAGGTGGCGACCATCCCTTCCAGAACGAAACGCCCCTCCGTGCCCCGGAGGTTATTCGGCGAGACACGCAGGTAGCCCTCGAAGCTGGACCACAGCTGGCCTTTGGTGAGGGCCGCGTACATCCGCCCGCCGGGAACTTCGCGATCCACCGCCCCGGCCGGCTCTTGGGAAAGCCAGGTCGCGGAGCGCAACCGCAGGTAGGGGCCGTGGTCATCATTATCGATGCGCAATTCGTGAAGGTAGCCGGCCGCGTCCACACCTTCGTATTCGAGAAGACCGGCGCCGCGCCACGTATCGACGAGCCAGGCCATCGGATAGGTTTCCGGACTGAGATTTTCAGGTATTGCAAAGACCATATGCTCAGGGTACCTGCCCCGGCCGGGTGCCGCCCACAGATCCGGGCACGCGCGACCCGAGGCGGCCGGAGCCCATAGCTAGTGATATTTTCCCACGTCGGAGCAAAAAAGTCTTCATTTTTCACGCTTGGCCCGAAAGCGCGAAGAAAAGTTTCCGATTGCCCGCACTCTTGTTATTCTGAAGCCACGGTGCCGGACCTTGAAAGCCCCGGGCTCCAACTAGCGCCGCTACGAGCGGCATTCGCGCCGTCAGGCGCTCTCAGGTCCGGCACCCTTTTCTTGCCCGATCTCACCACCGGGAAATACACGTTTCGCCCCGTAATGAACTATCCTTGAAACGAGTCGTTCATCGATTGTTCATGTCCCCGAAACGAGGAATTCACGTGGGGTTATTCTCTAAATTCTCGCGTTCCACGCGGGTTTTCGACCTTATTGGCGCCCAGGCAGCGCATCTTCCCATCGCCGCCGCGGGCCTCGCGCAGCTCATGACCGCACCGGTTCACGAGCGCGGAGAGTTGCAACAGCAGCTGCACACCATCGAAAACAATGCAGATGAGTCAAATCACGCACTCCTCAAAGTAGTAAATAGGTCTTTTGTCCTCCCTTTCGACAGGGAGGATCTTTATGCCCTGACCACCGCTATCGACAATTGCGTGGACCTCATGGACGAGGTGGGGGAAAACGTGGCCTTTATGCGCCCCCTCACCCTTCCCGATAGCGCGCCGACGGTGGTGGATATTCTTAAGACCTGCGCTCGGCTATCCTCGGATATTCTCGCGCATTTCAACCCGACGTCCCCGGATACCCGCGAATACTGGGTGGAAATTAACCAGCTGGAAAACAAGGGCGATTCCCTCTACCGTTCCACCCTCGCCTCGCTCTTTGAAAACGCCACCGACGCCATTGAATTGCTGCGTGTCAAACTGGTTGTGGACACTCTCGAGGACACCGTCGATGCTTTCGAGACGCTCGCAGCCGTGGTCGAGCGCATTGCCCTCAAGGAGTCCTGATTTTGTCCGAGTTGCTCTTTTTGGTGGGCACCGTCGTCGTCATTAGCCTCATTTTTGACTTCACTAACGGTTTTCACGACGCCGCAAATGCCATCGCCACCTCGGTAGCCACCCGCGCATTGACGCCCGGCGTGGCCCTCGCGATGGCGGCGGTCATGAACTTCCTCGGCGCGATGCTCGGCACGAAAGTGGCCGAAACAATCGGCTCCGGCATCGTTGATATTACCGAGCTGGAAAAAATAACCGGCCTGACCCTGGTACTCGGCGGGCTGGCCGGCGCGATTGGCTGGAATCTTATTACCTGGTGGCGTGGGCTGCCCTCCTCTTCTTCGCACGCGCTTATTGGCGGGCTGGCCGGCGCCGGCATCGCCTCTCTGGCCACCGTGCACTGGACGGTTATTTTCGACCGCGTGGTGGTGCCGATGGTTGTCTCCCCCGCGGTTGGTTTCCTACTGGCCTACCTCATTATGAAAGTGGTGCTGCGCCTACTGACGGAGGCTCCCTACCACACCACGATGCATCGCTTCCGTTACGCCCAGACGGTTTCCGCCGCCATGGTGGCTCTCGGGCACGGCCTCCAGGACGCCCAGAAAACCATGGGCGTGATCGTGCTGGCCCTCACGGCCGGCGGCTTCCATAATCTTGAGGACGGGATCCCCACCTGGGTGAAACTGGCTGCGGCAGCCGCTATTTCTTTGGGGACCGCGACCGGTGGCTTCCGTATTATGAAAACGCTCGGCTCAAAAATTATTGATTTGGATCCGGCCCGCGGTTTCGTTGCGGAAAGCGTGGCCGCGAGCGTTCTTTATACGACGGCGTTCGTGTGGGCCGCCCCCATTTCGACAACGCATACCATCACCTGCGCCATCATGGGTGTTGGAGCCACGAAGCGGCGCTCGGCAGTGCGCTGGTCCGTGGCCGGAAATATTGCTACCGCCTGGATCCTCACCATCCCGGCCGCCGGCGCCCTGGCAGCGGTTGCCACGTGGCTGCTGCGGTTAGTTCTCATCTAGACCGCTTCGCCGCTAACCGAGCGCTGCGTAAAAGCGAGGCGGCAGGCCGGCGCTGCGGCGTCGTGCTTATTTCGCCCCCACAACACACTGTGCCGCGCAGGATCATTCCCGCGCGGCACAGTTCGCAAGGTAAACGCTGAAATGTAGCCGGTTTAGCCGAAGCGCCCGGAGACGTAGTCTTCGGTTTCCTTATGGGTCGGGTTGGAGAAAATCTTTTCCGTCTCGTCGAACTCCACGAGGTGCCCGGGCTTGCCCGTCCCGGCGATATTGAAGAAGCCGGTCATTTCCGAGACGCGCGCAGCCTGCTGCATATTGTGCGTCACGATCACGATCGTGTATTCCTCTTTGAGGCTGTTCATGAGGTCCTCAATCGCGAGGGTGGAAATCGGGTCAAGGGCCGAGCAGGGTTCGTCCATGAGGAGCACCTCGGGCTTGACCGCAATGGCGCGGGCAATGCACAGACGCTGCTGCTGACCACCGGAAAGTGAGGACCCCGGCTTATCGAGGCGATCCTTCACTTCCTCCCAGAGGTTAGAGCCGCGCAGCGAACGTTCCACGATCTCATCGGCATCAGATTTCTTGATCTTCTGCGAATTGAGCCGCATCCCCGCGAGCACGTTGTCGCGGATGGACATCGTGGGGAAAGGATTAGCACGCTGGAACACCATGCCCACGTGCTGGCGGACGGTCACCGGGTCCACCCCGGCACCGTAGATATTATTGCCGTCGATGAAGACATCGCCGGTCACGTAAGCACCGTCGATCACTTCATGCATACGGTTGAGGGAACGCAAGAAGGTGGACTTGCCACACCCGGACGGCCCGATAAGCGCGGTCACCGAATTCGGTTTGATATCCACATTGACGTTCTCCACGGCGAGGAAATCACCGTAGTAGATGTTCTCGTTACGAACACTAATTCCCTGAGGCACTGTTTTTCCTTTCGGCTGCCGCGTTAGCGGCCCTTCGGGGCGAAGATATGAGCAATCAAGCGCGCCAGCAAGTTGAATACCAGCACGATAAATACCAAGACGAGCGCGCCGCCCCAGGCCAGCTCGAGGTTATTGGCCTTGAACTGCGAGTAGACGAAGACCGGGAGCGTCATCATCGGGCCGTTGAACAAGGAGTAGTTGAACGTATCCGAGACGGAGGCGGTAATCATGAGCGGTGCCGATTCACCGATCACGCGAGCGATGGCGATCACGCAACCGGAAACGATACCCGGAAGCGCGGTGCGCAGCACCACCTTGATAATAGTGCGGGACTTCGTCACGCCCAGCGCGTAAGAAGCTTCACGCAATTCGTTGGAGACGATGCGCAGCATTTCTTCGGTATTACGTACCACGATCGGCGTCATCAAAACGACGAGCGCGACGGCGCCCATGATGCCATTGCGGAAACCGAGCGCGGGGGCAAGCACCGGAACAATCGCGGCGGCGAAGAGGCCCGCCACGATGGAGGGGATACCCGTCATAATATCGACCAGGAAGGTCACCGAGCGCCCGAACCAGCCGCCCCTGTTGTATTCCACCAGGTAGATGGCCGTCAGAATACCGAGCGGGATGGCGATAAGCGCCGTAATACCGGTAATAATGAGCGTGCCCACGATGGCGTGGCCGAGGCCGGGCTGAGCGCCCGGTAGAGACATGCCAAGGGTGGAATTGTTGAGGAAGGAGTAGCTGAGAACCGGGAGAGCTTCCACAATCACCGTGTACAGCAGTGAGAGCAGCGGGAGAACCGCGAGCGCGAAGGCACTGGTGATGAGCACTGTTGCCATGCGATTGGCACCGCGGCGCGGGCCTTCCACCGCGTATCCGACAATGCGGATGACGAGGAAGAAGAGAATAAGACCCACCAGGACCGCACCGAAGAGCGACTCCGCTTTGAAACCGAAGTGGAAAAGCAGCCAGGAGGCCAGCATGCACACAACGAGCACGGCCCAGTTGAAGAACTTGGGCAGGCGGCCGTATTCGGAGGCGAAGATCGGAGTGCCTTCGCTGACAGCCGGCTCGGCCGGAATCGCGTGCGCGCCGCCATCGGGCTGGCTGGCTGGGTTCTGTGTCACGTCAGTACTCATTAGGCATTCGCTCCTGAGAATTCTGCGTACCGGGCCAGTACGCGCCGCGCCAACCAATTGACCACGAAGGTCAGGGCGAAGAGCATGAGGCCGATACCGATAAGGACCTGGCGCTGCAGACCGGGGTGAGCTTCAGGGAAGTTCAGGGCGATCTGGGAGGCGATGGTGGAATGCTGGCCCGGGGAGAAGAGGTTGAAGTTCACCTGCAGGCCGGCCGAGAGCACCATGAGAAGCGCCATCGTTTCACCCAGGGCGCGCCCCAGGCCCAGCATCGCCGCGGAGACGATACCGGAACGCCCCACCGGGAGCACGGTCATCTTGATCATTTCCCAGCGGGTGGCGCCCAGGCCAAGGGCCGCTTCTTCCAGTAGCTTCGGCGTCTGGAGGAACACTTCGCGGCACAGCGAGGTGATAATCGGGAGGATCATAATGGCCAGTACCAGGCCGCCCATCATGATGTTACGGGCCGGCGGCGTGAAAGCCACCAGGCTGGGCTGCAAGGGCCACCAGTCAAATTGGGCCAGTCCGCCTTCTTCACCCATGAATGGAACGTGATCCACCCACCACTGAAGAGGCGGGGTGAGCACATTGGAGACCCATTCGAAAACGGGGCGCACAATCGGTTCGAGAGTGCGGATACCCCACAGGCCGAAAACCACCGAGGGAATGGCCGCGAGCAGGTCAATAATGTAACCGAGGACGGAGGCGAAGCGCCGGTGCGCGAAATGCGAAATGAACAGCGCAATCGCCACCGCGAAGGGCACGGCAAGGGCGAGAGCCAGGAGTGCGGAAAGCACGGTGCCGAAGAGGGCTGCCCCGGCGTATTGCCAGAACCCCATCCCCTTCGTAAAATCTGCTGTCCCTGAGATTTCTTCCTTACCGGCAATGAATGCCGGATATGACTCGAGGAGCAGGAAGATGAAAACGGCACCCAGGATGAGGATGATGAATGCTCCAGCACCGATGGCTAGGCCGTTGAAGGTTGTGTCTGCAACGCGGCGACGCGCGCGTTTGCTCGGGCGGGCCGGCACTGCAGTCTGACCCACCTCCGGGGAGGTTTCCTGAGCATTACGCTCAAGAACCTCCCCGGCTGCGTTATCTCGTTCAGTCATATCGACTTTCAGATAGAGGTATTCGGTTGTCTAACCGGTGCTTACTTGATGGTATCGATGACGGCCATAGCCTGCGTGCGCAGGGTTTCCGAAATCGGGGCGTTACCACCGTTGGCGGCGAAAGCGGCCTTCTGGCCCTCTTCAGAGACGACGTAGGTGAAGAACGCCTTGACCAGTTCACCGGTGGAGGCATCCTTGTATTCCTGGCAGCCGATGAGGTAGGAGAGCATGACGACCGGGTAGGCACCCTTGACGGAGCCGTCACGCTTGAGGTCCTTGTTGAGGAGGGTATCCGTAGCACCTTCGGCGGCCGGGGAGTCATCCACCACGCGGGCGGCGGCTTCCGGTTCGGGACCGATGAACTCATCGCCAACCTTGACCTTCACCGGGGTGAGAGTTTCAATCTGGGAGTAGTCGGCGTAGATGATTGAGTTCGGGGTGGAAAGCGCCAGCTGGACCACGCCGGAGGTGGATTCGGCGGACTGACCGCCCTGGATCGGCCAGGTTTCTTCCGAGCCGTAGGTCCAGACCTCAGGGGCAGCTTCTTCCAGGTAGGACTGGAAGTTACCGGTGGTGCCGGACTTTTCCGCGCGGTGGATCGGAATAATGGTTTCGTCCGGGAGCTTGACGCCGGAGTTGGTGGCGGCAATCGCCGGGTCGTTCCACTTCTCAATCTGGCCGGAGAAGATCTTCGCGATGGTGGGGGCATCGAGCTTGAGCTCCTTGACGCCTTCGAGGTTCACGGCGATCGCGATGGGGGAAATGTAGACGGGCAGTTCCACGGCCACATCGGTCTTGCAGGCGTTGGAGACCTTGGTAAGTTCTTCGGCTTTGAGGGCCGAGTCGGTGCCGGCGTACTGCACCTGGCCGGAGAGGAACTGCTGGCGGCCGGTGCCCGAGCCGGTGGGCTCGTAATTGACGGTCACGCCCGAGTTAGCAATGGTGAAGTTATCGCGCCAGGCCTGCTGCGCCTTCTGCTGCGAGGAGGCACCGGAACCGGAGATAGTACCCGAGAGGTTCGAGCCGCTATCCGCGGCCTGGGTGGTGGTGTCACCCTTGGCGGCTTCGGTGGTGGCAGAAGTCGTTGCGTCCCCGCCACAGGCGGAAAGGGTCAGAGCAAGAGCGGTGGCACCCGCAAGTGCCGAGATCTTCATGGTCTTCACTGTTTAATCCTTGCGTGTTCAGGAACGCCCGTTTCGGCGCTCGCTGGTTCGAGCCTAGGAAGCGTGGGTTACGGTGACCCGCACCGGAGGTAAACAGAAGGTTAACGAGCTTGTAGCATGTCTCACAGGGCGCTCTGGGTATGTGGATGGCTGTGCGGGCCCGTTGGACACACGGGGTACGCAGGGCACGCTCACGGGAACAGCCTGCACGCTGGTCGCTAGACACACGGCCGCTAAAGCTCGGTGTGGACGGGGCGGAAGCGTTCGACGTCTACCGCGTGCTTGTCTTTCATATGGACGACGAGGATTTCTCCGGTTTTGAGGTAGGGGTCTTCCTCGGGGAGCTTTTCGCGCACGTGGTGGCCGCCGTGTTTTTTAACGACGTCGATAACAGTGCTCAAGGTGGGGCGATGCAAGCTGACCGCCGCGGGAGCGCCGCTGTCTGTTAGTACCCCTTCGATGGTTTTACGCACTCCGCCGGGGTTCTTCGCGTGGGAGTGTTCGGTGAGGGCGGCGACGCAGGTGAGGGAAACTCCAGAGGCCTGCGCGTAGGGGGCGATGGTGGCGGTGCAGCGCTGCCAGGGGGAGGAAACGAGCCGGTCCACGCCGTATACGCTGAGCACCGCGCTGATGGTGCGGGCCCGCGCGGCTCCGTGCGGGGTGAGGGGCCGGGTTTTTTCACTTCCATTCCAGGCCGAGCGTTTTTGGGCGCGGGCGTGGCGCACTAGCAGCACCGCACGGGTGGTGAGTTCCCCGCGTTCCCAGTATTTCAGGACGCGTTTGAGCATGGCACGTTCGTCTTTATAACTGAGTTTTTCGAGGGCGGTTTCCGCGTTCATCCAGCGTGATCGGGTGATTTCCCCGGGGTGGGCCTTAGGGAATTCCGGGCGGGCGGCGACCGGCCGGGAGCGCGGTGTGAGCGGGCGGGCCACCCAGTAAAAGACCCGTTTCTTTTTCCCCGAGGAGAGGGTGTAGCCAATGGAGGGCAGGGGGCGCTGCAGGGCGATATATTCGCCGGTTTCTTCGTAGACTTCCCGTACGGCTGCCATGCGAGGGCCTTCGCCGGGCTTGTATTTACCTTTGGGGAAAGACCAGTCTTTATAGCTATCCCGGCGTACGAGCAGCACCTGGAATTCGCCCGCCTTTTTGCGCCATACAACGGCGCCCGCAGCATGAACGCTGCCCATCACTCCCCCTTCGGCATAGTCGTTACGGATATGTGCGCACCCGCGGTTGTCCCGCGAGGCCCTGGCCGCGGCTTACCCGGCAAATTCTGGGCCGGACCCCTGCCGGCGGGCCGGGCCGGCCCAGGTTTTCTAGTCCCCTCCTGCCACGCGTGAGCGTGCTTGCTTCATGAGCAGCTCCTGGATATCGACGAGCGGGCGGCCCTTCGGGCTGAGGTTGTGACGCACCCACCCGTCCGGGCCCAGGTGCCACGAGCTGGTGGTATCCGCGGTGGCGACATCCACAAGCTCTACCAGGCGATCCACCATATCCGGGTCCGTGATCTTGATAAGGGCTTCGATACGCCGATCTAGGTTGCGATGCATGAGATCGGCGGAGCCGATGAAGACATCCGCGTCGCCGTCGTTACAGAACGCGTAGATACGCGAGTGCTCGAGGTAGCGCCCCAGAATGGAACGAGCCTTGATGTTATCCGAGAGCCCGGGGATGCCGGCACGCAGGGCGCAGATTCCGCGCACCTGGATGCTGACTTTCACGCCAGCTTGGCTGGCCCGGTAGAGGGCGTCGATCATGGCTTCGTCCACGATGGAGTTGACTTTGAATTTCACCCACGCGGGTTTGCCGGCGTTCTTGTTTTCAATTTCGCGTTCGATCCGGTCGATAAGCCCGGAGCGGATGCCGGTGGGCGCCACGAGGAGCCGGTGGAAGCGTTCCTGCCGGGAGTAGCCGGAAAGCTGGTTGAACAGCCGGGTGAGATCCTGGCCTACATCCCGGTTGGAGGTGAGCAGGCCCAGATCCTCATAGCCGCGGGCGGTTTTCGGGTTGTAGTTCCCGGTACCCACGTGGCAGTAGCGGCGCAGGCCATCGGATTCTTGGCGGACCACCAGCGCGAGCTTGCAGTGAGTTTTCAGCCCGATCATCCCGTAGACCACGTGGACCCCGGCGCGCTCTAGCTTGCGTGCCCACTCAATATTGCGCTGCTCATCGAAACGTGCCTTGATCTCCACGATGGCGAGGACCTGTTTCCCGGCGCGGGCCGCGCGGATGAGCGAATTGACGATGGGGGAATCCCCCGACGTGCGGTACAGGGTTTGTTTAATCGCCAGGACTTGCGGATCCGCGGCTGCCTGGGCGATGAATTGCTGCACCGAGGTGGAGAAAGATTCGTAGGGATGGTGAAGCAGCACATCATGATCACGCAGCTTGGCAAAGAAATCCGCGGGTTTGGCCGATTCGGCATCGGTGAGCCCCGTAGGCGTGACCGGAACGTACTTGGGGTATTTGAGCCCGGGCCGATCCAGATCGTGGAGCTGCTCCAGGGATTGTAAATCCAAGGGTGCGGGTAGGCGGTAGGTATCAGAGGAGCTCACGCTCATTTCCTTCTGGAGGAAGCTGAGGGTGGCATCATCCATATCCTCATCTACTTCCAGGCGCACCACCGGCCCGAAGCGCCGCCGGAGCAATTCGCGTTCCAGCGCGGTGAGGAGGTTTTCTGCGTCATCTTCTTCGACTTCGAGGTCCTCATTACGGGTGACCCGGAAGGTGGCGTAGCTCTGCACATCCATACCGGGGAAGAGCTCACCCAGGTGGTGCCCGATAAGTTCCTCCAGGGGCAGGAATTCAATATCGCTACCGGCCTCCACCGGAACGTTTTCCGGACTGTAGGCAGTGCCATCTTCTCCGATCATGAGGAAACGCGGGAGCAAATCCGGCACTTTCACCCGCGCAAAAGCGGAGGAGCCGCGCCGATCCTTGAGGACGACGGCGAGGTTGAGGGACAGACCTGAGATATACGGGAAGGGATGGGAGGGATCCACCGCGAGCGGGGTGAGGACAGGGAAGATCTCATCCTTGAATAGCTTGGAGAAGCGCTGCTGTACCTGCGCATCTAGCTCATTCCAGCGGCGGATGAAAACGCCCTGGCCTTCGAGTTTAGGCTTGATATCCTCCGAATAGACTTTCGCTTGACGCGCGGTCAGTTCATGGGTGCGTTCCGCGATGCCTTTCATCACCTGGCGCGGGGTGAGGCCGGATGCGGCCACCACTCCGATGCCGGTATCAATACGGCGCTTGAGACCAGCCACCCGCACCATGAAGAACTCATCGAGGTTCGAGGAGAAAATGGAGAGGAACCAGGCGCGTTCCAAGAGCGGCAGGGTTTCATCTTCTGCCTGCTCCAGCACCCGCTCATTGAAAGCCAGCCAGGAGAGTTCCCGATCCGCGAAGCGACCTTCAGGAAGCTGGGATTCCTCCGGGGCTTTCGCGGAGCGCTTGGCGAGTTTGCGGGATTCCTTAGCCATATCCGTAAGGGATTTCGTGGAGACCGGGGAGCCGAGCCGCACCGCCTGCAGGAAAGTTTCGTGCGGGGTGGGTTCCACAGCGCTGGCACCCTCCCGGGCCGCTAGGCGAGCACGGGTGGCGGAGAGGGCCGGTTCGGGTTGCAATTCATAGCGAACATGCCGTTCCGCCTGCGTGAACCCAGCTTTTCCGTAGACGTGCACCGCGGCGGAATTCGCGGCATCAACGTAGAGAATGCAGCGCGAGAAGCCCCGCGAGCCAGTGGTGACAAGGGCCCAGGCGGTCAGGAGCTTCCCGATACCCTTGCCGCGGTGTTCCGGTGCCACCGCGAGAACGTAGAGTTCCAGCACATTCGCTTCGCTCCGTTCGCTGGCCGCATTGGCTTCACCCGCAGCCGATTCGCCAGCTGTGCCCGCAGCACCAGAGCCACCCCCAAGCACATTCGGCTTGAGCCACACAAAACCAACGAGTTCACCTTGGGAGCGCGCCGTTACTAGGAGTTCCGGCGTGAACCAGGGCGCTTCCATACGTTCGCGCAGATCCTCCGCGGTGAGCTGGCCCTGATCGGGCAGATCTGCAAAAGCCTCCGCATTGAGGCGCGCAATATCCTCCAAATCAGCGGCAGGATCCACCGGAGCCAGTACGATCCCCGGCAAAGTCCACAGCGCGGGAGCAGGATTTTCTTCCGTAACCGGACGTTCCAAAACGAGGAGGGTACGCCCTGGGTAGAGCTGGGAAGATGCCGCGAGTTCCTGCGCGGCGGGCAGATCCCCGTGCGCCCACACCGCGGTTTCCCCCGCATCCAGAACGGTGCGCAGCAATTCCTTACCGACACCCTTGCCGCGGGCCTCCGGACGCACGGCCAATTCCACATCCCCGGTGCGCCCGGAATGAGCCACCCCGACCACGGGTTCCCCGAGAGTCCACACCCGCGAACTTTCCGCACCCGCGGCAATATCAAGAAGGGTTTGCTCACTGAAAGGCACAACACCATCCGCCGCGAAGCATTCCTGGGCGAGCTGATTAAAAAGCGCGGCCTGGTCCGGCTGCGGTGATCCGCTAACGATACTCATAGGAGGGCTCCTTTTTCCTGCTACCTCTTAACCGTAGTCGATCACTACGACAGAAAAGTTACGTCCAAGCAAACGAACGACGGCGCGGCGCCCCTCCGCCAGAGGGGCGCCCTCCCCGAGACCGTGAATTCCCACGCGGGTCAGCCCCGCCACACGAACCGGCCCACGCCACTGCGTGAACCGGGCAGCTCCGCTACGAGAGCGTGCCGCGCACCGCGCGGGCCCCGGCCGCGCGGAACTCCCGCGCTGTTTCCAGCAGCGCAGCATCGCGGCGCGTCACCGGCGTAGCCAGCGGGTGCTCATCACTGGGGATCCAAAGCGGATCCACTTCGGCAAGGGTGTCACACAGGCGAGCCGAGCTGGCTAGCACCTCCGCGAAGTCCCCGCTGAAAGAACCGGCGAACACCTCATCCCAGCTGGATTGCACTTCCCCGAGAGTGGGGGTTTTCTCCAGTTTCTCCACTCCATCAGCTCCCTGGGAGCCGAGCTTTTCCCGCGCGGCGGTGAGCCGCGCGGCGGCGTCGTTCGGGAAACGCCGCAACCATTCGCGCAGCAAGTAGCCGCGCCACAGCATTCCGGGAAGGGTGTCTTCCGGGGAGCGGGCCCATGCTTCGGCGATGACGTCGATACCTTCGGTGGCGACGAGGTCGAGCACGCGGGCACGTACCTCCGGATCTTCGGTGTGGTAACCGGAGCCGGGCAGCAGCGCCTGGGCCGCGGTGTGGGCAAGCTCGCTGTGGTAGGCGACGTCCGCTTCACCTTCGATCGACTCGAGCTGGTCCGGTTTCATCTGGGCCGGACGGCGAAAACTGCTAGCCATAATTTTTCCTCCACTCGCTCGGGGCGCGCCAGTGCGCTCGCTCACTCTTCTATTGTCGCACCTCAAAGCGGGCCTTAGTGCGGCTTTGAGCTGTTTTCCGCCGATTACGTAAAGGAGTTCAGGGATGCGGATTTCCACACAAATTCGACCCTACTTTTACCAGCGGGCCAAAGCGCGCTACACTACTTCGTGGGCCTCTAGCTCCAACGGTCAGAGCACTGGACTTTTAATCCAAGGGTTGTGGGTTCGAATCCCACGGGGCCTACCATTTTCCTCTAGCGAGCGGTCGCGCTCTTTTTGAGCGATCTCCACCGATTCTTCCGGCATAAGCTCACTCAACGGAACGCCTAGGAACGCGGCAGTCCAAGCCAAATCCCTAGCAGACCATCCAACATGGCCACTTACTTTCCGGCTAATAACCGCTTTTTTCAAGCCTAAATATTCACCGAGTTGCACCTGCGTTTTCCCGCATCGCTTAAGCCAAATCATTACCCGCTCACCGATGTACTGATCGGTATTAACGGTACTCAAGTAGGAATCACTAACAACACTCATGAGACCATGATACCAAATGGGTTTACTTTTACGAAACCTCCTTGCTTGACTTAAAATTTTCGCACTTGCACAATAGAGTCATCGAGATTATTCAGAATAAACTTACTTATGAGGTGTGATTATGGGTCTTTTGACTTCAGTAGAATTCGCTGAGGCAATCGGCGTAAGTCGCGCTTCGGTGTGGAATTGGTGTAGGTCGGGCCGAATTTCCGCAGTACAACTGCCCGGCGGCCAGTGGCGGATCCCCCAGTCGGAATTGGACCGGATTCTTGCACCAGTTTCTAAAACAGCCCCATCCACGACAAATAAAGGGACAGCCGCAGAGGTTCCGGGCCAGTTGGAAATTTTCGGGTAGGCACCAGATGGAAGCCGTGGACGAGCTTGGACAGCCGGTTGTTATCCAGTGCTGGAATTTGAATATCGCCGATGAGGGCGCGTATTCACCAGAATTGGGCGCACGAGCGCACGCCCCGTGGGTGTATGTAGCTTTCGACGTGGACGGGATACCCGAAGAGCGCTTCGATAAAGCGTGCCGGGTGCTTGAGCATTTCAAGGTGCGCGTGGAGGGCGGCGAGATTCGCCTGGGCTACAACCTCGACACACTCCCCAAGGAACTATGGGGTTGGTGTTTGCCGTGGCTAGTGTGTGGCCTGGCCTATCGCACGACCCCGGCGTTTGGCCCCAACGCTAGCGATGGTGAGGATATGTATGTTTCCCACTCTCAGATTGACCCGCTTGTGGGACTTATAGTCGCGAACCACACGGATACATGTATTGGTACGTGGCTTGGTGGGGAATGCCTGAAAGTAGCGGCTTTCACGTCGCCGGGCATTCTTACCCGGGAGTCGGTTTTCCCGCCCGCATCCTCGCAGATCTCTTCGGGGGATCTAGCTGAGTGGCTGGAGATAATCCCATGGTAAAAACACTACAAGCAGTGCTTCCCGAGCCAGGCTCGGTTTTTGACTTGGTGGTTATTGAGGGTTTGCATGTGGCCGATTGGGATATCGAGGTCCCGTCTGTGTTGAGTTTCCGCCACTGGAATTTCTCCGAAGAGTCCTGGCGCGAGCAAGCTCGCGCTAAGGTCGAGGATTTTTACGGGCGACGCCTACGCTACTTCCAAACACTAACCGGTATTACCGAGAGCGCCGTTACTGCTTTGTATGGCAGGCCGGGTGTCTCTTATCGGGCGACGTGTATCAGGCTCGCCGTGGATATGGGCTGTGAATTGCATGGCGACCTAGACGAGCCAGCCGTATTGCAAAAACTCCTGGATACCACGGCGTTCACCGCGATAACCCGAGCATACAGCGCCGTGCCAGGGCTGGTGCTTGCTGGCGGAATTCGGGTGCGGAAAGACCCGGAAGTGTTCAAGGTAGGTAATCCACCTCTCGAGTGGGTGCTCGCCTACGGGCTGCTTTCGGCAGCCTACATGATCGGTCTTCTTATTACGAGATGGCCGTGCTATCGCACGCCCGAGCACCCGGACGGGCTGATGTGTGCGGTTCATATCGCGCCGCTTGGCGGAGAGTGTGATGAGCGTGGTTTTGTGCCCGTCAATGAGCGCACGATGGAGCTTGCCGGTTTTTCCGTGCCTACGCGCGAAGACGAGCAATACATCCGTGTTGGGGGTCTGCTCTCATGACGCTAACAACTATTGCGACGCGGCCGCTTTGCCGGCTAACGCGACCAGCCCGGAGGCAGCGGCCTTTGTTTGTTTGCTTCACGGCTGGCGGGGCTGGGGCGGTCTGTCCATCTGCTACTAATGTTGTTGGTCTTGCAAAAACGAGCAATGTCCAGGCCGAGGAGACGTGCGGTTTTGTCCAGGTTCGCTGCGGTGACATGGCGGCCGGCGTTTTCGGTTTGGTGGTCGAGCCATCCGTAGAAGTAGATTTTCTCGGATTCTTCAACGTTGCGGCGCAGCGAGGGTGGAATGTTTTGCGGGGGTACCCATTCGCGGACGTTTTGCCGTGCTGCGGCGTTACTGGCGGCCTTGACAATGTTTCCGATAGGGAGTTTTACGGTTCCGCCGTGGCCGCCGATTCCCAAGGCTTGCAGAAGTGGCCCGTAGTCATCTCCCAGGTAGGTCTCCGTTGCCAGAACTCCCTTCGCGATTTCTTCTACCTCGTAGATGTGACACCAGGGGATTGGTGTTTTGTGGGTGGCGATGAGGAGCTTGTAAGGGGGCTGGGGTGCTCCTACGAACAGGCAGTCGAAAGTGTAGGGCCGGTAGGTTCCGTCTTCTTCCAGGTTCGTGGTGAACGTGAAAAGGATCCGGTAAACGCCATGAGCCTTGTGCTTCTTCCATGCGTGGCTCAGGCCTTCGAGTCTAATCATGTCTTCCCTTCCATCGACGCTGATAGTTGGTTTGCTGCTTCTATTATGCGCGAGATGGTTAGGGTAGTGCGCGCTTCCCATTGGCGCGCGGGTCGACTGGCCCTTGGTACTCCTAGAGAGCCAGCCGACCCTATATTCCTCAGCCGGGTTGGCTACGCGGCCGTTTCTCGGGTGTCACCGTCACTTTGGTCGCTGTCCCGGGTGGATGGCGTCGGGCCTGCCTTCGGGTTGTTGGTGATGAATACCGAGTCGCCCGTGATGATAACGCGCTCGGCGTTGATAACCATCCCAGGACTGTATACGCCTGGCGTGATTGGCATGTCCGGCACGCGTGATGTCTCCGATATGGGTGGCGTCTGCGATGTGGTCGGTGTGGCGGGTTTTGGTCCGTATCCCCACAGGGTGAGGGTGCCTGCCCAGGCGGACATGGCGTTACTAACAGCGCTGACAAACAGGAAAATGATTTCCATAGTCTTTCCTTTCGGATGTTACAAGGGGAGCACGGGCGGGATTGCTCGCACTCGGAGGGAAACGGTCTGCGTTTTTGTTTCCCTCTGCTTAACTAGTGCGCTTTGCACGCACAACGTGCGGGCGTGTGTTCCGTCTCGTGTTTTGGTGAAGAAAGGGAGGCGCCACCGGTGGTGGTGTGGCTCGCCGCGGTCTCCATGGCGGCGGGCGGGCATGGGCAGGGTCGGTGCGGGCACATTGGGTTCGCGCCGGCCGGCCCAGCCTAATGGCGGCCCGCGCCCAGTGCGCCGCAAGGAGGTGGCAGCATGACCGACACGGGACTGTTTTTCTCGGTTCGTTCTTATCCGGTTCTTCTTGAGCGCGAGGTGGTTCTTGACCCTGATCTTTCTTATGAGGCGCTTAGTGTGTGGGTGGTATTGCTGGCCATGCCTAAAAACAGCGAACGCACCGTGAATGCTTTGGTTGGGCGTGGTTTTGGGCGCGACCGGGTTACCCGCGCGATAAGCGAGCTTGAACGTTATGGGCTGGTTTATCGCTGGGAGAGGCGCGTGCCTGAGGGCCACGGGTTGCTCACGCAGGTGTTCGAGCGTCCAGCGGTGCCGCTGTCGGCGTTTCGGTGTTTGCCGGTGAAAATCCGCCCGTTTGTCACCGAATGCTTATCAGTAGTGGGCGTGGATGTTGGTGAGTTGCGGGCTAGCCTGGCCGCCGCACACACGCCCGGCACAAATACGCCTGTGGTTGCTGGTAGTGATCTGGGGGTGTGTCATGGGTGAGTATTTTGCGGTGCGGCGGGGTGCTACGGCGCTACCGAACTCCATGATCTTCAACCGCGCGCTCACGTATGACGCATTGGCGTTGGCGACCGTGTCGCTCTCGTTACCGCCGAATGCTCCGGTGGGTTATCGCGATCTCATGGGCCGGGATATGGGCGAACACCGCGCCAGGAAAGCTTTGGCACTCCTGGAAGCGGAGCATTATCGGTTCCGTTTCCGCACCCGCGCTAGCGGGCAGATCCGTGAACTGGTCGTCATGTTCGACACCCCAGTAAGCGTGGGTGAGGCGCTTTGTGAAATCCAGGGGCGGATGGAAAGCGGGGCGATCACGGCCCGCCAGGTAGTGGCGTGTCCGAGCCACCCCAGCGAGTTCACGCGCAGTGCCCCGGCTGGTGAGTTCGGCATGGAAGATGAGATGCGCCTCGATGAGGCACCGGCGCCTTCCATGGCGCCCATGCCGGCAGTGTCTTCCGTCCTCATGGAAGGCGCGGGCGAGGCTATTCCGGTCGCCACAGCGGGTGTCGATCTTGTGGATACCCCCGGAATATCCACCGCCGAGCCTGTGGATAACTGTGAAACGCCCGCTTCGAACTGTCGGACAGTTACAAATTCCGGGAGTGACCCAGGCGACAAAGGCGGGGCGGATTTTCACCGTGCCTGGAAAACCTCGGCACGGTGGGAACCGCGAGATTCCGCGGTAGTTGAAACAGATAGCGAGTTATCCACAGGGTCTCACCGTGCGGGGATTACCGGAGCACGGTGGACCGGAGCACGGTCAGCCCAGGCGCATATATCTAAAGATATATCCAACAATTCCTCACTACGTTCGGAATTAACCAACCAACCAACGCAGCCCGAATTTTTATCGGAAGCTTCTGGCATGGTTGGTGTGGTGGATTCCCAGGTTGAGCACCCCGCGCCGGCCGCGGTAACTCCGGTTCGCCGTGAGCCTGTCCCAGCCGTCGAAGATCAAGCCCGGCGTGAGCCAGCGCCGGGGGGTTCGGGGCGGCCGGATGCCGGGCAGGCTAGCGCGCCGCCTGGCAGCTGGCCGACATCAAGCACTGCGCAGACGCAAGGCTCGCGGCAGGCATGGGCAGCTAGCCTGATTGGTGAATGCGTGCCACGTGACCTGGTGCGTTTCCTGGCACCCGCGCGCTTCGTCGCGGTTGCCCGGGATCTCCAAGTTGCGCTTGATTCGGGCTGGCAGCGCGCGGAGATACGTGCCCAGCTCGCGGGTAACGCGCTTGGTGCTACGCGCAATCCTGGTGGTGTCATCGCACATCGCATCCGCGATATCGCGCTGGCCAGCCCGCCCAGGCCACCACGTCCGCGCACTGCCGTGGTGGTGGATACCAGGCCTGATCCGGGTGAGGTTTGCGCGATGCCTGAGGGGCTGCGGGCAAGGGTTTCCCGCCCGCACCCGCCGGCCCCGCAGCCGGCCTCGACCGGGCCGCCGGGTGAGGCCGGTGTGGTGCGGTGTAGGGGTTCTGGCGAGACCTAGCGCCGGGTTAGGCTGAAGAAAAACAACCCGCAAGTTTTTGAAAGTTTTTAGCGAAAAGGAGGGCAAGCCATGAGCGAGCAAACAACCACACCCGACGGCGCTGTTGCTGTTGCCGGCGACGAGGTCACTACCGAGCAGGGCCGGGCGCGTGGTAGGCGTGTGTGGCTGTGGCCGAGCGTGGCTATCGCTGCGGCGATCGTGGCCGGTACTGGTGTTTACCTGGCAGGGCGCTCAGGTGGCACCGACGAGGCCCGGGCGGCCTATTCGGAGGCCGTGACGCTCAACGAGCAAGCCCGCGCCGCGCTGCAGACAGCCGTTGACGGTATCGGGTTCACGACCGAGCAATGCGTGGCTGATGGTGGCGCGCCCGCGGACTGCCAGGCTTTGGCACAGGCTGTGGAAGCTGCACGCGCCGGGCTTGCTGAGCCTTTCAAGGCGGCAGACGCTAAGGATCTGGACGCTGATTCAGCGCGTTCCCAGGCCGAGGCTTTGCGGGCTACGGCGAAGGATTTTGAGGCGCAGGCGGCCCAGATCAAGGATGCGACCGGCAAGCTCAACGAACAGTTCGAGGCTGCCACGTCGGCGTACTTGAGTGGCGATGCGGCGAGTTTCGCGGCGTCCTGCGAGGCTGCCACGACCACCGCCCGCGGTGTCGAAAGTCTTGCCGGCGAGGCTGATGGGTTAGCTGCGGATTGCAAGAGCTTCGCGGCTTCCGAGGGGAGCGCGCGGTTGTCCGTCCTCAAGGAAAAGACAGCAGCTCTCCAAGCCCGTGTTGATGCTTTGAACAACAAGGTGGCGGCCGCACAAACTCCGGCGGCGGTTCCCGCGCCGGCGGTATCGTCCGGCGGTGGTTCGGAAGATGCGGGCGGGTATTCGGATTCGGGATATTCCGCAACGGAAAGCGGCTCGTCGTGGTCAGATAGTTCGTATGAGGCACCCGCACCCGAGCCGGCCGCTCCTGCACCTGATCCGGCTCCCGCAGACAACGGCGGCGGATGGGTAGACAGCGGCTGGACGATGGACGGCCCCCCTGTTTGCAGCGAGGGTGATACCAACGGCAACTCGTGGTTTGTCCCCTGTCCGTAAAAGTAAAGGTGGCTCGGTGCTTGTTCGCGCAAGCACCGAGCCGGAATCCCCTCAATTTTTCGTAATGCTCCAACATTCGACTCAATGAAAGGACTCGTTTCCTATTATGGCAGCGACCACACACGCCCGGCCAGGTGGCCGGACTCTCGCCGCGCTCCTTGCGGCATTTACTCTGATAATTTCAAGTTTGCTTGGCGGTAGCGCCATGGCGGCTTATGACTCAACGGTCGGGCGCGGTATCGATCTCGTCGGTATTAATGCGTCGGGTGCGTTGCGGCTTGGCCCGCACATTAATCAGACTCCGCAGATTGGCGGGACAGCTATTGATGCATCCCCTCAATGGTGCATTGATGGCAAGAAAGCCGACCCGGGCCCGAACGATTTGACTTCGATTGCGACCCTGACGGATTCCGCACAGCATGTGCCAGAACTGGCTTTGACGACGCCGCAGGCAGCCTGGCTTTTGAATAAATACCAGGGCAACACGACAGATAACGTGAATTTGGCTGCCCTGGGTCTGCTGATGCATTCGAACTTCGAGAACACTCCGGCGGTGGCTCATGAAATCGCCGGAGCTACGCAAACCCAACAGCCCGATGTCTGGGCGCGCGCATTACAGTACGTTTCCGAGGCCCGTAACAGTGCAGCCGTCGGCTACGAAGGTGGCCAGGTGGAAGGCGATGGCCAACGCACCGGTAATATTCACGGAATCGTCGTCACGAATGGCAACGGAGTTCCAGTCGCGGGCGTTCCAGTTTCTTTGCAACTTTCCGGCCCTGCCGTCTTTGACGCTACTGGCACGAGCTCCTGGGCAGGGACTTCGGCTGCGGAACCGATCACCCTGAAGTGGACTGCCACGGGAAACGGTGATGTGTCCTATTCGATGCAAGCAGCAACTTCCGGTCGGCGGACTCTGACAAAGTACGGTTCGGATGGGTCGATTCAAGACATGATCACTACTGGTAATCGTGATCTCGCTTCTGACCCGGAGACGGTTACGGTTCCGGGACCGTCGTGGCGTGTGATTTTTGATTTCCAACCCACCGGAACCAGCCAAGCCACCAGCCAGGAGATCAACCTCGACGGTTCGATCACCGACACTCTCACCACGAGCGTGGACAAGTCTTATGGTGATGGGCAGTGGACGCAAGTCAACGGCGCTCCCGTGCCGGTGATGTATACCGCGACCGCGTATTGGGCGGGCCGTGAAAAGCCCGCAACCAGCACCACCATCCCGGCAGACGCCGAAGTCCTCGGCAGCGTGGACGTGACCGCGACGGGCGAGGGCCAGAAACTCGAAGCGAAGCTCACCACACCCAAGCGCGGCTACGTGAGCTGGGTTTGGTCGGTTGATAAGGCCAAGCAAGGCAATAACTCGCAGTATGTTCACCAGAACTGGGCGGATTCGTACGGCCTGGAAGCAGAAACGACATCGGAGAATTTCGACTTCCGTCCCCTGGGCATCTCGAACGTGGACACCGCGAAAGTAATCGACAAGGGCACTGTTCTCTCTGACACGTTCGATGCCAAGGCCGACCCGGCCTACCGGGATGGTGAATGGACACGCATCGTTGCTCCTGGCACATCATTTGACGAGGGCACGTACGTGCCGGTGACCTACCGTGCTTCCGCTTACTATGTTTCCCCGACCGAACTGCCCGCCACTGTGGCCACGGTTCCGGCGTCGGCGGAGCTGATTGAGTCTGTCACCGTCGTAGCTAATGGGCCGGGCCAGATCAAGGCCACGCTCTCGCAGCCCACAGTAAAGGCCGGGTTCGTGACGTGGGTTTGGGAAGTCAAGGCTGAAGACCAGCCCGCGGATTCCGCGAAGTGGATTAAGGCCGGATGGGCCGACCAGTTCGGCCTCCCGGACGAGACCACGTCGGTGCGTTACCCCGCACAGATCGACTCGACGCTCTCGATTCGCGACACCAAGAGCGGCACGTATCTCGTGGATGATGTTTTCGTGACGGGCCTTCCGAAGAACCATCCTGACTTCCAAGGCGGGATGGGTTTCAAGGCCGATGCTCAGGTGATTGAGCATGAGGTGTTGTTCTTCCCGCACGGTCTCGCCGTGACAGAAGCAAACCGGAGCCAGGCGGAAAAGATCGGCGAGACAGTCACGATTCCGGCGAAGAACGGGTTCTACCCGTCTATCGGTGAGACCTCGTGGTTGGTGAAGCAAGACGCTAACGGTAAAAATCTGCCGGGCACCTATGTTTTCGTTTCGTCGTTTGCTGGTGATGATCGCGTCCAACCGCTCACGACGAGCGTTGAGGACACGCGTGAGCAGTTCACCATCACCCCTGAGCCGTCGATTCACACCACTTTGACGCATGAGAACACGCACGTGGCGCCGAATACCGACAAGGTGGAGCTTGTCGATACGGTCTCTTATCAGAACCTGACGCCTGGTAAGGAATACCAGCTCGAGGGTACGTTGATGGATAAGGCGACCGGCGAAGCGCTCGTGGACGCGAATGGCGACAAGGTGACATCGCAGGCTACTTTTGTGCCGGAGACTCCGAACGGTACCGCCACGGTGACTTTCGTGGTGGATGGTTCGCTGTTTGCGGGTAAGCAGACCGTGGCTTTCGAGAAGCTCACGCAAGACGGTCGTGAAATCGCCGTACATACGGACATCAACGACGAGAACCAGACCGTTGTGTTCTCGAAGCTCCAGACGACTGCAACCGATAAGAGCGATGGTGACAAGACCATCGCGCCGGTGCCTAACGCCGTAATCACCGACCGGGTGTGCGATGTCGCCGGCACTCTCGTGCCGGGTACCGAGTATGAAATCACGACCGCGTTGATGCTAGATAACGGCGACGCCTTGCTCGACGCTTCGGGCAAGCCCGTAACAGTTACACGCAAGTTTATTCCGGCGGCCGCGAATGACTGCGCGAGCATCGATATCACTTTCGATGCGAGCAAGCTCGCCGGCAAGAAAGTCGTCGTGTTCGAGACCGTGACCCAAGACGGCAAGACCGTTTCGGTTCACCACGATCTCAAGGACTCCGAGCAGACCGTGTCGGTGGAGATTCCAGGCGATGGGGATAACGACAAGGCGAAGCGGCGGCTAACCCGCACCGGAGCAAGCGTCCTCGGCGGCGGTGTCCTAGCGCTTGGGTTTATCGGCGTTGGCGTGGCTGCGCTGCGTCGTCGTAACAACTAACCAAAAAATCCACCTACATCAGTAGGTAAGTGATAGTGGTGTGCCCGCACTCTAGGTGTGGGTGCGGGCACACCACACCTCCCCCATCCACTCTCGGCGGGGTGGCCATTTCTCTTCCCTTTCTTTTCCTTATCTTTTTCTTTCCTTTTTATTACCCCGATATGTCCGTGAGGAGGTGGCGCTGATGGGTGAGCGGCTTGGCGTGTGGGCACTTGAGCAAGGCGGACGCATCAGCGCAAACTCCCTCGCGCTCCTCGGCGTCGTCGCGTTGTTTGCTGATCCGGCCGGGGTATGTATCCTGACGCCTACGGATTTACAGGCACGCGCGGGCCTGAGCGAAAAAACCTTTAACACAGTGCTTACCGAGCTTGTTGATGCGGGTCTTATTTCGGCGCAAGAATCCACCACCGGCACTGCTTTTAGTGTTCTTGCTCCTCGCGCGTATTTAGACGATGCCACCAGGCCGGTCTCGGCGGCCGGTGAGTTAGAGCGCGGTCTGCGGATTATTTCGACAACACTCACCACTACCGCTAGCGGTACTGGCATGGCTGGAATGGCTGGCACTGCTGGCACTGCTGGCACTGCTGGCACTGCTGGCACTGCTGGCACTGCTGGCACTGCTGGCACTGCTGGCACTGCTGGCACTGCTGGCACTGCTGGCACTGCTGGCACTGACCAGGTGACTATCACGCCGCCGCATATTAAGGTGGCTGATCCTCTCACAAACGAAGGCTTGGCCATGGTTTTGAAGTATTTGGATGGGTGTGGTTGGGGTGATGAGGCTGTTGTGGAGCGCCTTTCGGTGGCGATTGGGGTGCGGGCGCGCTCTCGTCTGGCGGTTCTTGTTAGGCAGTACCCGTGGCTTGGTTTTGATGAAGTGGTAGGGGATCTCATCTCGCGGGTGTGGGAGGTTATGCGTACGCGTACGCGTGCGGTGGTGGGTGCGCGTTTTCGGTGGGCGTATGCGATCAGCCGGGCGGTACGGCAATTCTTGGAAGCCGATATGCCGGCCGAGCCGGTGGACTATGGGGGCACTGGTTTCGAGGAACAGGCTGGTGGGCTTGGGGCGCGGAGGGCAGATTACGAGCATGGGGATTCTCGGGTTTTGCTTGAGGATGCTGCGGGGTGGAGTGCGGGCGCGCAGTTCTTGGTCGGCGAGCTGGTGGCACGCGGTGTTGACCAGGGTGTCGCCTGGCATGGAATGCGGCGGATGCTTGAGCTTTCCGCACAGTGGGGTTTTCACACCCGGACGACTCATGCTCGGGAAGACCGTGAACTGGCGCGTTTAGGGATTAGCAAAAATGCTATCGGTGCGTGGATGGGGCTTATTAACGGGTCACGTCGAGAAGGCGCGAAAGGTTCTTTTTTACTAGGTTTCGCGCGTGGGCGCCGCTCGTTCACCGAGAAGGAAGAATTCCGGTTGAAGATCATTGTGGAAGGGTGTCCTTCTCAACTTTCCTCAGATTCTCCCGCATCGGGGGTGGTCTCGTGAATCTCCCATTCGCTGATAGAAACGGTGGTGACCAGGCTGCTCGTCCACACAACCCCGGCGGTTTTGCGTGCTGCGGCTCGGGCCTCGTCCAGGCTCGTATACCAGGTGGCTTCCTGAACGAAGGGCGGGAGCCGATCGCCAGTGACGGCGTAGACCGTTTCGATGGTGGTTTCGACCTCGCGTGGCCATCCCATTTTTTCCTGACTCATGAGCATCCTCCTTTTCTTGATGCACTGCTCTGTTTTGCGGTGCTACTAACTAGGGGGCTTTGCACGCACACGACCAATGAGTTTTCCCAGGAGGTGGGCACTGGTGCGTAAACACAAAACTCAACCCGCGCGGGCTGGTCTTGCCCTGCCCTGGGGTCAGCTTCCTGACCTTCCCGGTGAAGGGAGCGTCCTGCCGTGTGTATGGACGGATCCGAGCACGGCGGTGTTTGCGGTGGGCGCGAGTGGTGGCGTGGGCACGACGACTATCGCCGCGTTGTGTGGGTTGGTTGATTTTGGGCGCGTCTGGCCTGTGTCTGCTCCGCAGCCGGCGCGGTGTGTGGTGGTTGCCCGCCCCACCGCTACCGGTATGGCGGCGGCGCGTGAGTGCGCGGGCGCGTTGTTCGGTGGGCGCGTGGCCGGCGTCGAGTGCGTCGGGCTTGTGCTTGTTGCCGATCAGCCCGGGCGCTTGCCGCGTGAGCTGGCGCGTGCGCGTGCGCTCACCGAGAGTGTGTTTCCGGCCGTGTGGCGCCTCCCTTACAGCCAGGCACTAAGGCTCGGGCGAGACGACCCTCAGCTCGCCGCACACAAGGCCGTCCAAGACCTGCGCTCCCTGGCAAGCGCGGGCGAAGAACCAGAAGTTTTTATTGATGACATTCCCGCTGTCGGTGGGGTGTCCCTAGATATCTAAAGGAGAAAACATGTTTACCCAACTATCAACCCTGGAAGCCTACCTTCATGCGGCGCTTTTGCCGTTTATTGAGGTGACGCCGACTCAGCCTCCGGGAACGGAGAAGATTACCCAGATTTTGGGATACGTGGCCTGGGGTGCAGGCGTGTTGTGTTTGCTCGGGATTTTCATTGTTGCGGGCAAGCTCGCCATCAACGCAAGGCATGGGGAAGGTCTTGAGGAAGCCAAAGGCTTGCTTTGGGTCTTGGCGGCGCTCGTATTAATTGGTTCGGCTACCTCGCTTATCGGCGCTTTCATCACCCTATAAGCAGCCCGCAGCAAAAAGACGATACAAGGATTGGAGGGGACAGGCATGGGTAAAGACAATAAGCCAGGCAGTAAGGGGCTGGGTGTAGGGCTAACTATCGGCGGTCTGCTCGTGGTTGCGGGCATTGTGGCGGTGGTGTGGGCGCTCATCGCACCCGCGAATACTCACACAGACCCTACGCCGGTCCCCTCCATATCTACTGCTCCGCCTTCGCCGCAGGCGTCAGCGTCGGCGACGCCTGGGTGTGGTCTGGATTTTAGTGACATGTCGCTACCAGACCGGAATTTCACGCCCGTGTGGCAGGACGGCCCGCTTGGGGTGCGCCTAGCCACGCTCCCGGGCGCGGGGCCGTGCGAGCAGACCCCTGCGGCTCGTGGCTATACGAATACCCCAAAAGCCGCAGTTTTAGCGGCGCTTAATTACGTGTCGTTGTCGTCTGTTGGCGGCCCAAACGCACAAGCTGTCCTCGACGAGTTATTGGCGGACGGCCCGGACAAAAAGGTGTTGCTTGAGGCGGCCGGTGAGCTGGCCGGGCGGGTGCTCCCTGCCCCGCGTCTGGTGGGTTTCCAGGTCTTCGACTACGACCTCGAGCGGGCGAGTATTGGGGTGGCGTTCATGCTGGACGCACAGCCTGGCGTGGTGTTTGGGCGCAGCCTCGACCTCACCTACGACAAGAAAACACAGATGTGGCGGACGCGGCCGGTGGCGGACATGTCCACGGTACTCACGGTGGTTGATCGGCCCTTGTCTACGGGGTGGACGTTATGGACGCGGTAGTGTTTGCTGATTACCTCGCGCCTCTACCTGCGTGGGTGCCCGGCGGCCCGACACCGACGGTCTGCGTGACGGATGTGTGTGGTTGGAATATTTTGAACCCGCTCGCCTGGGTCGGCAAAGGGTTTTCAACGCTCGTCGGCTCCGTCATTGAGCTACTGGCTGAAGCAATGGCTAGCGCCTCCATGTGGCTCCTGGAGTTCCTCGTAGGCTTCGTATCCTCCAATCCGCGCCTGAACTTGCAGGATACGGAGGCGATCACCTGGATCCACGACTCGCTTTCCTATGCAACCGGCTTGTTTATGCTCTTGGGGGTGCTTGTGGGTGCGGGGTCGATGGCTTGGCATCGACGCGGCGAACCCCTACGCGACATGCTCCAATCAGTCATCCAACTCGTTATTGTTTCGGGTGCGGGCGTGACAGTGATCCAACTCTTGATGGAGGCATCCTCCCTTTTCTCAAGCTGGCTACTCAGCTCTTCGGGGTCGATGGAGAGCGTTCAGGCCGCTATCAATGTGATGATTGATGAGGGCACAAATTTAGCGATCCTGACGATCTTCTTGCTCGCGGCGATGCTGCTCGGCACCCTCCTCGCATTGATTTTGCTGTTGTGTCGGGATTCTTTCCTCGTGCTCTTGATCGGTATTTTGCCTCTTTCGGCAGCGGCCACCAACACGGCCGTGGGGCGGCAGTGGTTTGAGAAAACAAAAACCTGGATTATCGCTTTTTTGCTGTATAAGCCAGCTTTCGCCATCATCCTCTCTATCGGTATGAGGCTGATTTCCTCTGGTAGTCCGCCGACGATGACCGCGCGCGTGGAGCAAGCCTGCGGGACCTTCGACGAAGCGAAACTCGAGGAGTACCAGAAGTGTGTCCTGGAGCAGATGAAAACCGCCATCGGAGACGACTCTTCGCTGACGAACTCCGTCACCACTATTCTCGTGGGCGTCGGGGTGTTGGTGTTGGCGGGGTTTGCTATGCCCGCGCTCATGCGTTTCGTAGTCCCCGCAACCGCCTCCATGTCAAGCGGCGCTGGGATGAGTGGGATAGCGGCCGGCCTGGGAGGCGCGGCCGGGGCACTCGTTGCGTCGGGTGCTATTAAGGTTGCGCGCGGCGGGGTAGCCGCAGCGCGGGGCGGGGTCTCGAAAGTCCGGGCTGCCCGCGCCACAAAAACAAGTGCCAGTAGCACGGCGAGTGGTAGTGGTGGTGTGGGTGCGACCGGCGCAGCAACCACCGGAACCACCGGGACAAGCAGGAGCGGCCCGGCGAGTAGGAGTGGCGCGGCTAGTGGCGCTACCAGCGCACCCGCTAATACAGGCAGTGCGAAGAAAACACCGCGGCGTGCGCGGGCGGCGAAGAAGCAGGCACAGACACCCATGCCTTCGGTGTCGGCGGGTAGTCAGGCTAGTGGCGCGGCCCCCACACCCCCATCCAAGCCGGCCTCACCTTTCGCCCTACCCACAAAGCAGCCCGGGCGCGGCGCTTTCGATAAAGCCCGCCAGACCGGCGCCTTCACGTCGAATCTAGCAAGCGGCGCAGATAGTGAGAGCGAGGAAAACGCATGAGCACACCCAGAACCTATGGCCACTGGCGGCGGCCCCAAGCCCCGGGTATCGGGCGGCTTTCCGGGGCGCTGACGGTCGGCGTCTTCGCCCTCCTGATCTTGATGGTTCTTGTGCAGATTATTGCCGGAATCATCCCCGCGTTGGTACTCGGGAGCATCTGCGGCTCGCTTGGTTTGTTGTTTGCCCGCAAAGACATGCATGGGGTGTCACTCGCGGGGAAGATTGGAGAAAGAATGCGATTTTGGCGCTCGCGCAGCCGCGGTGAGAATCTCTACCGCTCCGGCCCACTCGGGGTAACAGGTGGACCTTTCATGCTCCCGGGTATTCTCGCACCTACGAGGGTGGCTGATTTTGTGGATGGTTTCGGGCGTGACTTCGCCGTCATCACCACCGGAAAAACGGGCACCTTCGCTGTCGTCTTCGCCTGCGAAAGTGAAGGAGCATCCCTGGTCACTCAAGACCAGATCGACACGTGGGTGGCGCGCTGGGGGCAGTTTTTAGCGCGCCTGGGCGAAGAACCAGGCCTTATCGGTGCGAGCGTCGTCGTGGAATCCGCACCCGATACCGGCTCGCGCCTTCAGCGTGAAATCACCGCAAACAAGCAAGAAAACATCCCCAACTTGGCCGAACAGATGCTCAGCGAAGTGAGCCAGTTATACCCCTACGGGTCCGCGTCGCTGCGCGCCTACGTGACCCTCACCTTCGAAAACCATTTGGGTAAAGGTAGCGGGAAAACACTCGATTTGGCGGCGGCCGGTCAGGAACTGGCGACTCGTCTACCGTCATTGTCTCAGGCATTGACTGGGACGGGTGCGGGCTTTGTGCGTCCTTTAGATGCCGCGGGTGTGGGGCGGGTGGTGCGTTTGGCGTATGACCCGGATGCGCAAGAGATTTTCGACGACGCACTAGCCAGCAGCGAGGCAGTTACCTTGGAGTGGAATGAGGTTGGCCCGAGTGCCACGCAAGCTAACTGGGACAACCTCATCCACGACAACGCGGTGTCGGTGTCGTGGGTTATGAGCGCCGCACCACGCGGCATCGTCCAATCAAACATCCTTGCCTCGCTGCTGGCGCCGTCTCCTCGTATTGCCCGCAAACGGGTCGCCTTGCTTTATCGACCTATCGAGGCTGGGCGGGCCGGGGAGATCGTGGAGAAAGATAAAAACGCCGCTTCCGTGCGGGTCTCGTCATCCGCGAATGTGCGGGCACGCGATGAGGTCGCACTTGCTCACGCGGTAGCCTCCGCTGCCGAGGAAGCGGCCGGTGCGGGGCTGGAGAATTTCGGGATGGTGATTACCGCAACCACCATGCGCGATGCCGGAGACGTGAAAGACATGGCCGACGCGGTCGGCTCACTAGCATCGTCGGCGCGGATTCGGATCCGGAAATGCTATGGCGGGCAAGACTCCGCCTTCGCCATCTCTCTACCGCTCGGGGTGATTCCGGGCCGGTATTCGGTGATTAGTGAGAGTGTTCGGGAGGCACTATGACCAGCCAAAGCAATACCACGAGCACTATGAACGGGCGGGGGCCTGGTTCGCGTGGGTTTACCGGACGCGGGGGCGGCCGCCAATCCTATGTTCCGGCACTCCCCCAATGGCGCGGCACCTCGGTGCAGGTATGTGGCCTGTGGCCGTTTGCTAGTGGCGCGCCAGCCCCGCTTATTGGGGTGCCGTTCGGGCAGTGCGAGAAAGGCGGCAGCCTCTCCCCCGTTTGTTTCGACCCGATTAGTTGGTTTCGGGCGGGCATGATCTCCAACCCGAGCATGTTCGTCCTCGGCCTGCCCGGCCTAGGCAAGTCTTCGGCAGTGCGGCACATTAGTTTGGGTCTGGCCGGGTTCGGTGTCTCGACAATGGTTCTTGGTGATTTGAAACCGGATTACGTGGATTTGGTGGAGGCTATGGGAGGCCAATGCATTACTATCGGCCGCGGCGGGGTGAGCCTGAATCCGCTAGACACCGGAAACACCCACCAGGCAGCACAAGCACTCTCTGGCCAAGCCCGCCTCGATCTATTGAATAGTGCTCATGCTCGCCAGCTTACGATGCTTTCGTCTCTTGTTGAGCTGGTGCGCGGCGGCCGCATCACCGACCGGGAAAGGACCATCCTTGACCGGGCGCTGCGCGTGTGGGATACCCACAACCCCACCACCGTCCCCATCATTAGCGACATCCTCGCTATTGTTCGGGCGGCACCCGACGACGTACGTTTGGCGGCACTTGATCGCGGTTCCATCGACCGCTACTTGCAAGTCACGGAAGCTCTCGAGGCATCACTCATGGCACTACTCGGGGGCCGTTTTGGGCAAATATTCGCAGCCCCCACCACAACTCCTATGCGGATGGACCGGTCCGTCGTCTTCGATGTCTCCGCGGTGTCGGGTGCGGATGAAGCCCTACAAGCCGCAGTGCTCTTGGCGTGCTGGTCGTACGGGTTCGGGAATATCACGACCTCGAACACCCTCGCCGATAACAACCTCGCCAGCCGTCGGCTGTTTTTCGTGGTCATGGATGAGTTATGGCGCGTGCTGCGGGCCGGGGAGGGCATGGTTGACTCCGTCGACGCCCTCACACGCCTCAACCGCCAATGGGCGGTGGGCCAGGCCATGATCACCCACACCATGAGCGACCTCGAGGCCCTAGCGTCCGAGCAAGCCCGGGCCAAGGCACGCGGGTTCGTGGAGCGCGCCGGAGTGTGCCTCCTTGGCGGCCTACCTGAACGGGAAATGGGTTTGCTGCGCGGTGCGGTGAGGCTGAATTCCGCGGAGGAAGACGTACTCACAAGCTGGCAAGACCCGGGAAGCCTTGACCCTGATACGGGGCGCTTATCTGCGCCGGTGGGGCGTGGGCGGTTCCTCATCAAAGTCGGCCGGCAGCCCGGTATTCCGGCCGAATGCGTCCTCACGCCCTGTGAGCGCGACCTTAGTGATACTTCGTGGAGGTGGCATGAATAATAAGCCTGGAACAACCGGGAATACCGGCACGCTCATCGCCACGTTGGCTGCTATTGGCGTCGGCGCGTGTCTGTGTGCATCCCTTTTCCTCGCCGGCCTCATCACCGGCGAAGCGGTGCCGTTTAACCCGCTCGTTCTCGTCATCTACCTCGCAACCGGCAAGCTACACCTGAGCAGCGTGACGTGGGTGATAGCCGGGATTTTCTCCGCAATCGTCATGAGCATTGCCGGCCTAGTTTCCTGGCGCGTGTTGAAAGTGCGGGGGCGGCGGGTTCGAGGAGACAACAAAGCCAGATTGACCGGCGGGCGCTCTGCTCGCCAAGCTCTCCAACGCAGCGTGGTTGCTGAGAAAGCCCAGCGCCTCGGCATCAGCGGAGATACCCCTGTAGGGTACAAGCTTGGGCGGGCGGTAGACACCGGCGAACTACTCTATGGCGACTTTGAGAGTGTCTCGCTCATGCTCTCCGGGCCACGTGGTGGTAAAACAGCCGGCTACGCCATCCCCTTACTTCTGGAAGCACCGGGAGCCGTATTGGCGACGTCGAATAAACGCGACCTCGTCGACGCCACCCGCTATGCACGCGAGCAACTGGGCGAGAAAGCATGGGTGTTTGACCCCTGCAACATCCTCGGCCGGCCCGGCACGATGTGGTGGAATCCCCTCACCTACCTCACCAGTCCTGCTTATGGCGGGAGCCTCTTCTCGCGCGCCACCCACCTAGCGAAAGTATTGGGGGACGCGGCCCGCGCCGGCACCGCAACCAAAGCATATGACGGCTTTTGGGATGGCGGCGGAGAACAAATCCGCGCCTGCCTGCTAGCCGCGGCCGCACTCGAGCACCGCTCCATGGCCGATGTCTATGCATGGGTGCAATCCACCCTGGATGAAACACCTATCGACATTCTGCGTAACCACGGCATGAGCGAACTCGCCGCGCTACTCCGGGCACAAATGGACCTCCCCAGCGTTACTAAGGGTGGTATGTGGGCACATGCGCGTAGTGGCTTGGAATGGGTGGGCGACCCCGAAACCAGGACCTGGTGGGCCGGGGGTGGGGCAGAATTCAACCCAGCCACTTTCGTGCAAACCCGCGAAGCCTTGTTCTCGATGTCCGTCGACGGAGCAGCAATCTCACCCTTGGTCGCGGCGCTGACGGCCGTGACGTGTTTGGCGGCTGAAAACTACGCGCAGAGTCAGCACGGCGGACGGCTTGCCACGCCGATGATGGTCGTGCTCGATGAAGCCGCGAACGTGTGCCCGTGGCGCGAGCTTCCGCGGCTTTATTCTCATTTCGGGTCGAAAGGCATCTGCCTCCACACGATTTTGCAGTCCTGGTCGCAAGGCGTGAGCGTGTGGGGCGAAGCGGGCATGAACATGCTCTGGTCGGCCGCGAATAACGTGCTTTATGCGGGTGGTGTGAAAGAGACGGAGATCCTGGCGAAAATATCGAAGCTCATCGGCACTTACCGCACATCCCAACGCTCCACATCACTGTCGAAGGGTGTGCGATCGACCTCCATCTCCCAAAACTCGCTCGAAGTACCTATAGCGAGTGAAGCCGAGCTAGCGGCGTTGCCGGCGTGGCGTGCCTGGCTGTTTGCTTCAAAATCCCGACCCACACTCATAAAGCTCCTCCCCTGGTTCGAGGGAGAAAATCAAGAGCTGGTGGAGGAGTCTATTGCCCGCTACGGCTCGAACGCCACACCTAGTAGCAGTGCTGCGCTTGGTGGGGTGCGTGATGCCTGGACCAACTAACCAACAACCACATTTTTTCATCAACACAGAGAGGTAAGAGATTATGAGTGAACAGACTGAAGATGTCATGGACGAGACCGTTGAGTCCCTTGCGGCCTTAGTGAAGGCGGCGTCGATGATTGTCGCCCGCGTACAGACGGAGTATGCCGCGCATTTGCAGCGCTCGGCGCAGCGCGCAGCCACCGCCCAGCAGGCTTTCACTGCGCAGCTTGGTGTGGCGCGTCCTTTCCTCGCCCAAGCAAGTAATGAACGCTGGTGGGACTCAGCTAGCGCGATGGATATTGCTCGCATGTATGGCCTATCGAAGAAATATGCAGGGGCTGATCCATTGGCCGCGCAAGCACATGCACGTGTCGCGTCTTTCCTGGAAGACCACGGAATCACACCCGACATGATCGACGGCGCCGACACCGACTCACTCTCCCAGGAGCAGGTAGACAGGCTCACCGCAGCCCTCGACTCCCGTCCTGACGTAGCGACGTCGGACAAGACACCAGCGGACACCACTCGTGCGGCCGCGACCACCCCGAGGGTTGGTATGCCGGGGGCTGGTGTGGAGCACGAGGCAGCAGTAGAACCGGTAGCCCCGGTCTTGGGCATTGAAGCGATGAAACAGAGGATAGCGCAGATGCGGGAGAAAGCCGCAGCAGCCGGCATTACTTTCGGCGATGCTACCGGCGAAGGCGCCATCATCGGAGAATTGAGCGTCCAGGCCGCGTGCCCGGGTAACCCTGCCGCGCGAGCGGCCGCTGTCGCGATGCCTGGCAAGAAGAAGCCGAAGGCAGAAAACGTGGCGAGCGAGCAAGCCGCCAAAGCCCAATAACAATACTGAGCCGTGAGTTTTCGCGTGTTTGTTGCTGTGGTCTATTTACTCGCGGGTAGGTGAGGGCTTGACGTGTCTATTTTTATTAGGATGTGAATCGTGAGTATTCCTCGAATTGGTGCCGTGGACCTGTTTTGCGGGGCAGGTGGACTATCGTGCGGCCTGAGCCAGGCCGGTATCCGCGTGCTCGGCGGAGTGGATATGGACGAGAAATGCCGGTTTCCTTTCGAGGAGAACATCGGCGCGAAATTCGTATGCCAATCAGTTACCGAGGTAAGCAAGAAAGACCTGGAAAAACTCTGGGGTAAAAGCAAAGTTCGTCTCCTGGCAGGGTGTGCTCCATGCCAGCCTTTTTCTTCCCAGCGACGCGGTGCGGACACGAGCCGTGAGAAAGAATGGGGGCTGTTGGGTGAGTTTGAGCGCCTTGTAGAAGAAACGCTGCCCGATTACGTGACAATGGAAAACGTTACGGGCCTGCAACGCCAGCCCGTATTCGCTAGCTTCGTGACGAAACTCGAATCGTTGGGTTACTCGGTGGACTATAAGGTTCTCAAGGGCGAAAATTTCGGGCTACCCCAACGTCGACGCCGACTCGTTTTAGCCGCCTCTGCCCACGGGCCACTGTCTTTACCAACATCACAAGAAGGTGCGGCCGTGAGTGTTGGCGAAGCCCTCGCCGGCCTTCCAAAGCTCAAGGCCGGTGAACATGATCAAAGCGACCCACTCCATAAAGCGCGCGCGTTAAGCCCGTTGAATCTTGCTCGCCGTCGGGCCTCACGTCCGGGCGGTACATGGCTTGACTGGCCTGAAGATTTACGCGCGCCATGCCAGAGACGGGATAGTGGGCAGAGTTTTAAATCCTTCTACGGCGTTATGAACCCGGCCGAGCCTTCCCCAACCATCACGACCCAGTTCTTCAATTATGGGTCTGGACGTTTTGGTCATCCTTTCCAGGAACGTACGATTACGCCGCGGGAGGCTGCTATTTTGCAGGGTTTCCCGCGCGATTATCGTTTCGTTGAGCCTGGTAGCGAGATCACTTTCAAGGGATTGGGAAAGATGATCGGTAACGCTGTTCCTCCGGTTTTTGGGAAGTTGGTCGGCGAGCTTTTCACACGCGATCTTCAACGACGCCGGTGACGTGTTCACTGGTATGTCATGATTAGAGCTATGAACCAAGAAGCTGAATATCAGTTCGTGTTTTCCCTGACGACGCTTGACCATTTAGGTCGTGGTCTTTACCGGAATTTCATCACGATCCTGGGCGAGGCGATTTCTAATGCGTGGGATGCCGACGCCACTAATGTATGGATCACGTTTGACCGGAAAAATGATGTGATGACCATCAAGGATGATGGTATTGGGATGACATCGGATGACATCCAGAATAAGTTCTTGAAGATTGGTTATTCCAAGCGCAAGGAACGCGGACGTCTTTCGGGTAAGAAACGCCCGTTTATTGGAGCCAAAGGTATCGGAAAATTGGCGTTGCTTTCGTGCGCCGATAAAGTCACGGTGTCCTCGAAACCGGCAGGCGGGCCGGTTTCTGGGTGCGTGATTGATAACCAGGTAGTTGATAATGCTATCGTGGAAGATAAAACACAGTACGAGCTGAATCTTCCGAGTATTACAGATTCAGTCCGAGACGACTTCGACTACCTTAAGCACGGAACGCTTTTAAAATTCGAGGGCAATAAAGCGAAAAACTCTACCGACATTTTTCTGCGTAAGGCTCTGGCTTTAGATTTTCGCTTCTCACTGCTAGATCCGAGCTTCACGATATTTTTCAAGGGCAAGCCTATCGGGCCGGGCGATGCGCGCGAACTCAGCGACGCAACGCAGTTTTTATGGAGGATCGGGAAGGATTTTGAGGACCCGTTCGTGAGCAGCATTCAGGCTTCCCGTAATGACACCCTGGAGTTCTCCAGTGTTGCGAATGTACGTGGTTTTATCGCTAGCGTGAGAAAGCCTGAAAGTCTCAATGTTTTCGGTACCGGTAAGCGTATCGGAGTAGATCTATTCGTCAACGGTAGGTTACGTGAACGCGATATCCTATCGCGGCGACCATCCGCACGAGTCCCGGAACAATACTTGTACGGACAAATCCACCTTGACGCACTTGACGGCGAGTTCTCGGATTCCGATCCTTTTACCTCTTCGCGTGAGGGTGTTCAGGAAGATGAGCCGCTCTTGAATGCATTCCTAGACGAGTGGGCACAAGACATACGTCGGAAAGTGTACGACCAATGGGATAAGTGGCGTCTCGAGCTCAAAGAAGAAGGCGACCCCGAGCAGACAGGTCGCCGGAGTGCTGCTCAGCGTGCGGCCGATAAATACATCAAGGAAGAGAATAAGGAGTTCGCGAAACGCTCGCCCGAATACAAGGACCGGATCGTTAAAGAGCTTGAAAACCCGCGCATGACCGAGGGGCTGCACCAGAATCTTGCGCATTATGGCGACCTTTATCGGTTAGAGAATCTAGTCCGAGACCTGCACCGCAAACTCCAGATAACTCTCAGTGAAAGATCGCGCACCCGAGTGGAAAAGTACCGCAACCAGGAAAAGAAAAACGAAAAAGATGCCGGCTACGTAGAACCGTGTCGTACACCGCAAGAAGACCTGTACTATCTCGGATTCACCGACCTTCTGAAAGAAGCTTCTTCTTCGCTTGAAGACTCCTGCGTTACGGACGATTTTCAATGCAAGATATCGCCGTTGCGTAATATTGTCATGCATACGGCGCAGCTGACGCCTTACGCGACCCGGCATTTCACCGAAAACACCAATAAAGCACTGGTTTACTACACCCATCTCGCATATGACCTAAACGAGGAAAACGGTCAAACTGCAATGCTTTCACGCAAAGACGGAGGAGATGAGTCAGCCGCCACTCAGGAGTAGCCTACGTTCGATTTCGAGCCGAAAGCGAGCGCCCAGCTCTGAAACCGCGCTCGAAATCGCCGCTGTGGTTTGCTGCATCTGATCCTGCAAACCACAGCGGGAATGCCAGTACTACGTAGACAAAAGTAACCAAGATTCCGATGATCGCCATTAATAGAGTTTCTCCCCCGTCTATCCGAAAAAGCACGTAGAGGGCCACGCTAATGCCTCCCAGCGCATAAATGCAGGCTGTCCCAGGGGAGATAAAATCGACCCAGAGAGCCCAAATACAGGCAGCTGCGAAAGCAGAATTCGGTACAAAGTTTGATGGAGCTCCATTCTTGTAATCAGCTACAAAAGAAAAACATATCAAAATGAGCCATATCGTAAAAACAAACTCCAGCGCAGATTCGGGGATTTCAGATTTGAGTGATTGGTAAGTGTTCTCAATCCAGTCTCCCAGTGCGACAAGTTGAAAGGAACGCGCAACGCCGGCGAAATTAGAAAATCCGGATTCCCCGAATCTGAAAAACGACAAGATTGAAGCCAGGAGATAAGACGAAACCACAAGGTTTACGAGGGTTCGAAATTTAAAACCGAACCCGGTGAGCAAGTTTTCCCAGGCGATCATTTTTGGCCTTTCTAAATGGTGATTGCTTGCGATGAACCATTTTAAGTAGCCAACCAATATGAGCCGCTACTTTGGATCCATACTGCCTGTAAGGTTTCGTAGGGGAAAGAATAGGTCGAGGAACCCCGGCACCGCGAGGACGGATCTAGCTCATTACCGGAAAGTAGATAGCTGGTGCCGTTTCCCTTTGCCCGGGAACATTTTCGCGCCGGGTTGCTATTTCTTCACCTGTTTCCTGTGTGAAAGAAACGAACGGCAACGAAAGGTCCCTGCCCGAGCGTGCGTAGTGCGTCGTTGCGGTACATCCTTTGAAAACGTTGTTCGGGTCGAGGAGGACGCGCATCATCGGGTCTGCGACGTCGGTGAACCATGCCGCGAGGCCGCCTACGGGCCGCTCGAAGCGGTAGATTTCCCAGGCTTCCCACATGGCCCTAACCCGGGTTCTAGCTTCGGGGTGGTCCCACCATAAGGGGCACCATACGCAGCCGGTGGTGATGGAGCGGCGGTAGTTTGGGGCGAGCCATTTCTCGAAGAAAGCGAATTCATCGGCATACATGGGTTTGAATTTTTGTTTTCCGGGCATGAAAATCCTCTCCTCACTTAACTTATAGCCATGGGCAGTAGTGAACGGCGTGGCCGATATGCGTCTTTTCGGCCGTCTCAAGGATGGTTTTCCCGTTATAGAAGTCGGGATTAATCATGCGTGCAAGACACAATGTGGAGACGTGCCGGGTTCCGTATTCACGCAGGCGTGCTGCGACCGAGAAGATATGGGAACCGGATACCCAGGTGTCGTCGATGACGAGGACTCTCGGCGGGGTTGGGCGTATAGCGAATTCGTATCTGTTTGGACTTACTTGGCGTGGATCGCTGCCGGTGTCGAGGCTTCGGATAGGCAGGTAGGGAAGGTCTTCATTCAGGCGGATAGTGTTGGTGAGGATGTGGTAAAGGGGGTGGGCAGTGCCTTCTTCTGGAGCGCGTTTAGTTGAGGGAACGAGTGTCCAGGCATCGTAGCCTCGGATTATTTTCCCGCATGTGCAATCTAGATGATTGTTTAGCTGGATGCCCAGGATCATGCATAGTGCTGGTCGTGCCAGGCCCTGCTTGATCTGATTCCCGCGTGCCTTGTAGTCATACATGTAGCGCAAGAGCTGGCCACCCTTAGATACGTAGGTACAAAAGCCAGTCTCGTCGATAAGCTTTGGGTAGTGACGGCAGCGCGGGCAGTACTTGTATCGAGGGTCGAGAGGGCCGCGGCACACCGCACATACGTATGGTTCTAAATCAGCGGAAATATAGTCAAGGTTCCCAATGGTCGGGCCGGCTTGTGCCCAGATAAGGGAGAGTTCCTGCCGGGTAATCATGTCAGGGCAAAGAGGTTGTAGGCACGCGCGATATTCTCCAATGCCTGGCGAATTTCCTTCATGGTCGACGCGATATACACGCCCGGGTTATCCGCGAGCTTGCTTGCCCATTGTGTTTGACGAACGACGGGCGCGAGCAGGATAACGCTGCGCCCGTGCGCTAGTGCGGCGCGTACTTGGTTGCGGGTTCCAGAGTATTCGCCAGCGGCCACCACTATGGTCGCTTGGGAATATCCGGACATGGTGGCATTGCGCATCGGGAACGACACCTTGGTTGGCGGAGCGCCTGGCTCGAATTGGGTGAGAACCAGGCCCCCACTCTCAACAATTCTCGAACGTAACTGCCCGTTCTCGGGCGGATATGTAATGTCGATACCGGTTCCCATGACGGCGATGGTGCGCCCACCAGCCTCCAAGGTGCCTTCGTGAGCTGCGGTGTCGATACCGCGCGCGAGTCCGCTGGCGACGCTATAGCCTTGCTCAACCACTAGGTGGGCGATCACTCGCGCGCGCTCACAGTCCTCTCGTGTGGCTTGGCGTGAGCCAACAATAGCGACCGCTCGGTCTACAGGATTGATCTCGCCTTCGTAGTAGATGAGCAAGGGAGCATCGCGTGCTTGGGCGAGGTATTGGGGATAGTCGTGATCTAAGACCGAGAGGATATTGATGCCACGCTCTTGCCAGGTAGTAATATCGCGGGTGGCTTGTTCGCGCTCTATCTGGCATGGCTGGAGCGCTCCGGGGTCGACCTCCATAAAGGCTGCGTCAATCCCCTCATAAAGCAGGGTGGCGAGGCGTACCGGTTGCGTGATCTTCTTATTGGTTTTACGCGCGAGAGCAAGAATGTCCGCTAGCTGACTCATCGTTGTTGCCACCTCCTGTTCTTGATTGCAATCTTAGCGTTACCACCATATTCGTAAAGGGGAAGCGTCACTGGAAACGACCATGCCAGGCGTGCAACCTTAGGCATTCCAGTTTCCTTCTCCGAGACTTGGCGCATTTCCATAACTAGCTTCGCTTCCCTTACCTTTACGCAGGTCTATCTGTCCATCCAGCGTTAGCCCACTCCAATCGGGCTGCCCGTATTCCACTCCAGGAAGCCGACTACCGGCGTCGGTGCGTGGTTCGGGCGCGGCGAGTGTTGCGAGGGCGGTCTTGGTTTCTTTTAGCGTGCGGCGGGCGAGTGTTAGTTCGCCGTGGGCGGTCTGGAGCCGGTTAATACCGGTGACGATACGTTCCATTGAGTCCATGACTTGGTTGCTGACCCATGCGGCGCGGCTACGCGGCCGGCTCAAAGCGCTGAGCGCCCGCAACCCGCTCGTAAACGCGGGCGAGTAGCGATGAGGCGCAGGTGTGTGTTTGGTTTGGGCGCGCCGGCCTAGGACTTGGGATGCACGGGCGAAGGCGCGGCCTTGTTCTGGGCCGTAGGCGTTTGCGAGGCCGGCGAAGAGTGCGGATGCACGAGCGCAGCTATCGGCCACTGCCATGCAATCGCTGGTGTCGGCGCGCTCAATGTCGGTAATGGTTTGGGTGAGTGCTTTTCCGAACTCACTCCATACCTGTGCCTCATCATTGTCACGTGTGCGGGAGGCGGGTTTCCAGATCGCTACCGCGCTTGATCGCGTAAGCGGGTTGTCCCACCACGTCTCGCGCAACACCGACAAAGCGACGTCGGCCGACATACGGCTTGAAGAGTACCAGGTGGGTTTGTGTCCGGGTTCGGGTTTAGCGGCCACCGAATACGAGATTGCTTCACTTGCTTCGTCGTTGAGGCGTGCGGATACGAGCAGGCCCGATGCACGCAACCGGGTGGCGAAGTCGCTCTCACTGGCGACGCTGCCGGCGATGTCTCGGATTTTTTCTTCAAGCATCCGTGCTTGCGCGGGCGTATGCGGTGCCGGGTCTCTGAGCGGGTTCCATAGGTCAGCTGCCTTGCGACGCTCCTCTAGGGTGTCGTTCCACTGGGCGCGTAGGCGGGTGAGGGTGAGGTCGCGGGCCACACGTCCTCCGCCAATCCAGATAGCGCGTTTACCGGGCTCGGTTTTGGTGACGGTGTAGGCGACAACGCCTTGGCCCTTGGCGTAGCGGGGCCGGAACTGTATGCCGTGGCGCGTGAGTTCTTCGAGGTATTCGCTTTCGGTAGAGGCCGCACCGGCTGCCAGGCGCATCGCTGCCTCTAAATCGAGACGCAGCTCCTTGTTGTCTTCGGTTTTGTAGCCCCGGGAAGCGTAGTTGTGTTTGCGTGATTCGAGGACCGCGAGACCGTATTTTTCTTCCAAAGCCGTGCAGAGTTTTTGGGAGCGCTTATAGTCGAGCCAAGTATTGCCTTTGGTCCCATCTTCACGCACGAGCACGAGCGCGATATGAATGTGGTCGCCACCGTTCTTGGTGAATCCGTGGCGCACAGCTATCCACTGGCACGGCGACTTCGAGGTTGTTGCTCGGTTGTCGAATTCCATTCCCTCCACAAAATCGCGCGCAATATTCGCCCATGTTTCGTCACTCAAAGGTTCTTCATCCGGATGCAAGGAGAGCGAGCAGTGCCAGACGTGGGCGGGTGTTTTTTCTTTCGACACGGGGATAGCACGTTCTTCTTTATAGTCCCAGCGGGTGACTTCACCGAGAATCTGAGTGCCGTGCTCAAGGCGGTTTTGGTCGAGGAGTTTCGCGACGATTCTTTTTTCGTCTTGCTCGAGGACGCGCCCGCCATAAGCCCACTCGGAAGCGATGTCTTCACTGCCCGCAACAATATGCTGATCACTGTGTTCGTTGGCGCGCCCCGGCCCAAACAAGTAACGCACTAAGCCGCCGATATCTCCGCCGCGCATGATGTTCGGGATCATAAAAGCTCCACCAACTTAATGCGCAGTAAGTTGATCGCGTTGACTTGGGAGCGCAGTTGCGCAGCGACTTCACGTGCCTCCGCGGGGAAGGCTTGTTCACTGTTTGCCCAGTGTGCGATCTGGTTAATGTTGGTGGCTTCGCCTTGGATTTGCCGACGCAGTTTGCGTAGCTCAGCGAGCACTTCGCGTATCTCACCGGCGCTGACTTGCTCAACCTTCCGGCCCAATCCGAAGCGCACGAGGTAGTCCGACATGGACACTCGCGCGCCGGCCGCTTTCATTTTCAGTTCTTCATATTGAGAGTGCTTGAGTTTGAGGTGGAAGGAGCGGCGCGGGTCGTCTTTCGGCGCGGTCGAGGCGTACGTGATCGGCGCGCGCACCGACTCCGTGTTGCTCGCCACCGCTCCACCTCCCTC
>NZ_JBHNSQ010000043.1:0-26512 GCF_059085665.1 Actinotignum sp. usb-actsch-213 | reverse complement strand
TGCGGCGCGCGTGAAAGTACGTGAAAGTACGTGAAAGTGCGTGAAAGTGCGTGAATCCCACGGTTCACACCAGCCCCAGCGGGGGTTCTATGCGTTTTCAGAGCTGTAGTGCATTTGTCGTACACGCGCAGTACACCTCGGAAAAACACCCCGCCACCCCCACGCAGCCGGCGACGAGGGTGCCAGCCGGCATCAGCTGAGAGCCACAGTAGGAACGCGTTAACTCAAAAGCGGCCCGGGTGGGCCGCTGGTGGTGAGATCGAAGAGAAGCTAGGCGATATTTTCGCGTTCGTCTTGAATCTCAAGGGCATCTTCACGCAGCTTATCGAGATGCTGGGAAGCATGATGGCCGCAGAAGAAAAGTTCTCCATAGGGCAGGCGTACCCGAACGTAGGCCTGGGCTCCGCAGGCATCGCAACGATCCTGCGCGGTCAAGGGAGCTAATTCAGTCAATGTAGTACTCACATACCTATCAAAGCATAAAAGGGCGCGCTTATTCCTGAGGAGAAGATCACCTCAGGCCCGTGCTCTCGGTAAGCTGAACGCATGGCTCTCTCTCACGCACACGGTAGTTCTTTGGGCTATGCCGCCCTCGATCTGGAAACCACCGGTTTAGATGCGCGCACGGACCGCATTGTGGAGATCGGGGTGGTGCTTCTAGATGAGCAGGGCAACCCAGAGTGCGAATGGGACAGCCTGGTGAACCCACTGCGGCCCATGGGAGCCACGGATATCCACGGAGTACACGCTGCAGAAGTGGCACAGGCGCCGTCGTTCTCACAACTGCTCCCCCACGTGGAACGGCTGCTGCACGGGCGTATCCTCGTGGCGCATAATGCCCGCTTTGATCTGGGTTTCCTCAACGAGGCTTTTCGCCGCGCCGGAAGCCCGCTACGTATCCCGCTCACCGCTGCCGTGTGCACGATGGATCTTTCGCGCATTTATGTTCCCGAGGGGCGCCATTCCCTTATGGCCGTGGCCCAGCGTGCGGGAATTGAGATAGAAGAACACCACCGTGCCATCACGGATGCGCGCATGTGCGGGCGGCTCCTGGCTGAGTACCTGCGCCGAGAGGCACGCGGGGAGCGCTACGCCACCCGCGCACATAGTAGAGACGGGCGGGAAATAACAGCAGCGGCGTGGGACGATGCTCGCCTCCACGCCGCTGAGATTATTTGGCCCACCCCGCTATTCGAGGTGGAGTTCCCCGGTGTGCGCCGCGCGCGCCGGGAACCTGCCGCGCCTGGTTTTACTCCAGATAGTCACGCAGCACCTGCGAACGGCTCGGGTGGCGCAGCTTAGACATGGTCTTGGATTCGATCTGGCGAATGCGTTCGCGAGTAACCCCGTAAACCTTGCCGATTTCATCCAGGGTTTTCGGCTGGCCGTCGGTGAGGCCAAAGCGCATGGAAACCACCCCGGCCTCGCGTTCGGACAGGGTATCGAGAACGCGATGGAGCTGCTCTTGGAGCAGGGTGAAGCCGACGGCATCCGCCGGGACCACCGCTTCGGAATCCTCAATGAGGTCACCGAATTCGGAATCACCATCTTCACCGAGCGGGGTGTGCAAAGAAATGGGTTCCCGGCCGTACTTTTGAACTTCGACGACCTTTTCTTCGGTCATATCCAGTTCTTTCGCCAGTTCCTCGGTGGTTGGTTCCCGCCCGAGTTCCTGGAGCATCTGACGCTGAACCCGCGCGAGCTTATTGATAACTTCGACCATATGCACCGGGATGCGGATAGTGCGGGCCTGGTCCGCCATCGCGCGGGTAATGGCCTGGCGAATCCACCAGGTAGCGTAGGTGGAGAACTTGTAGCCCTTGGCGTAGTCAAACTTTTCGACGGCGCGCACCAGCCCCAAATTCCCTTCCTGAATAAGATCAAGGAAGAGCATGCCGCGGCCCGTGTAGCGCTTAGCCAAGGAAACTACCAGGCGAAGATTCGCCTCAAGGAGGTGGTTCTTGGCGTGCTTGCCATCGCGGGAAATAATCCGCAGTTCACGGATATAGGCGTGGTCTTTCTCCTTATCGAGATTACCCTGGTCCAGCAGGTGCTGGGCGTAGAGCCCGGCCTCGATTCGCTTAGCGAGTTCCACTTCTTCCGCGGCGTTAAGCAGGGGCACTTTGCCGATCTGCTTGAGGTAGTCCTTGACCGGATCCGCGGTGGCACCGGCAACGTGAACACGTACCGCCGGCTCATCGGAATCATCGGAATCTTTGACGGTGAACCCGCCTCGGGAATTACGCCCGGTTGTTTCCGTTTTGGCGGCGTTATCCGTTTCCTTATCGGCTTCGTCCTCTTCTTCCTCGGGTTCTTCTTCGGCGTCCTCCGAATCGTCTTCGTCATCCTCGAGATCGTCGTCTAGATCCTCGGCGTCAACATCCTCAGCATCGACGTCGAAATCTTCATCCTCGAGATCCTCATGTTCTTCAGGATCTTCCGGCTCTTCCTGCTTAGCGGTAGCACGCTTCGACGTAGCCTTCTTCGAGGTGGAAGCCTCCTTGGATTCGGCTGCCTTAGACGTGGTCTTCTTCGCGGCAGTCTTACGGGTGGCCGGCTTCTTAGCGGCCGGCTTCTCCTCCTTGGCTTCCGCTGCGACCGCGGTCGCCTCCGTGGCAGCCGCAGCAGGTTCCGGAGTTTCGCTTTCAGCGGTGGCTTTCTTCTCGGCAGTCTTCTTCGCCGCGGTGGACTTTGAGGCGGCGGACTTCGTAGCAGCTGACTTCGCGGTGGTGGCCTTCTTCGAGGAAGATGCCGAAGAAGCGGCCTTGGATTCAACCGACTTAGATTCGGTCGACTTAGATTCGGTCGACTTAGATTCGGTCGACTTCGGTTCGCTTGCCTTGGAGATGGTCTTCTTGGTGGCAGCCTTCTTGGTAGTGGTGGTCTTGGCCGCACTGGCCTTCTTGGCAGCCGGCTTCTTCGCCGCCGTGGTGCTTTCAGAAGCGGTAGCTGCCGAGGTGGCCGATGCCGTGCGACTGGAGGAGCGAGAGGCCGCCTTCTTCTTCGTACCCGAAGCGGATGCGGACACCGCGGTGTCCTTTTCCGCGGCAGCGGTTTCTTGTGCACTGGCAGACTTTGTGGCCACGTGAGACCTTTCCCTAGTGTTATCAACGAATGCCGAAAACCGGCACGGGGTATCCACCCCAAAGAGCTATTTAGCGGAACGCACCCCACCCACTTTTTGTTCCCCACCCTCCCTAAGGTGCCGATCATCACATAGCATTCTTATGCTCGGGGACTATAGTTCGCCCACTTTCCGCCGGTATGAACTTCCCGCCAGCGCGCACTTCCCGCCAGCGCGAATACCATCTTCACGCACGTAGCTACGTAGGTTCTTTAGGCTGCTTGGCTACCCGGCCCATATCGATCCGCGGCTTCCGGCTCACTAGCTGCCAAACCGCAGGGCGTGACCTCGTCACCGGCACCGTCACTATCCACTTCCCCTTGATCGCCACTATCAGCTGTGGCGCGTGAACACCTCTCACCTCCGTTCGGGCCTAGCAACCAGGGAGGCAATGCGTTCCATTCGGCCGCATCTTTGAGCATGCGCGCCAAGCGCGAGCCGGGATTGATTTCCAGGGCTTCTTGAGCGCGCAGCGCGGTCATGGAATTTTGCCCCACCCACCAGGCTAAATACGCCGAGCACGCGTAGGGAACCTCCACTCCTTCCGGAGCCAGCCGGGCTAATTCATCCAGAAGAGCCATCATTCCCAAAGCGCGCACAATATTGGGACGCTCCCCCACCCCGGTAGCAAAACCCACCGCGGGATCAACTGATGACATCGGTAGCAGCGGATCATGCTCAAGGGAGACCTGCAAGATTTTATCCCGAATAGGGATGCGTAAGAGCCCGGCCAAGGCTCGCCCCGCTTCGCGGGTGGTGATGCGCGGTGGGCCGGCTTGGCGGCGGCGCGCCACCCGAGCAAGGAGCATATCCCAATGCTCTTCCAGTGCAGTGACTTCCTCCCCGCGCGCTTCTTCCAAGGCTACGGCGGTATTACGCTTCCGAGTGGGGCTGGCCTTGACGATATCCCGGCGCGGTTCTTCTTCCAGAGGCGCCGAACCCTTGTAAACGAGAGCAGCCGCCGCCTCGGTAGATTCCAATTCTTCCCAGCGGCAAAATGTTTCTTCTCCCATATCCATAAACCCTTCGTTATCGGCAATAAAAAAATCACAACTCCACGCATCGCGAGTGCCCGGGTCACCGTCCCAGAGCCGGGAAAGAGCAGCGCAGAGCAGTTCCAGTAGGGCCAGCACCGAAGCAAATTCGCGGGTGTGAGCGAAGCGAATAAAACTTGGACAGTAGACCACCGCCACGCAGCTGAACATTCTGCAGGCAGCTACCGTGTCAGTTATTTGCCGGGCAACATAGGGCGAGATAGGGCCGGCACGCAGATCTACCCGAATGAGTGGCGTTTCACCCCCGGCCACGGCAACTTCCGGACGCTGCGAAGATTCCAGCGAACCGAACCATTGCGGTAGTTCCTCACCCTCCGGGCCCACGGCCCGATGCAATTCCGGGCTTCCCCCGAAGAGTACGAAGTGGTGGCGCGGGTGATAGCCCAGCAGATGGGGAATAACAGCGAGGGCATCGCGCGGATGATGAAGTGTGATTGTGTCCATAGGGCTAGATAACCAGCTTCGGCAACCGCGTGCTCGCGAGTGCCGGTACCCTGTGGATGGGGCGCGCACCTCACGGATCTGTGGATAAAGAAGCGGAGCAGGAGCAATGGAGTGGAGCACTCGCGATTTCACCAACGGGGTTGATAGCCGTATTGAGGCGCGTTTGGATTCGCTGCGCCGCTGGAATCAGCCCGAGGTGGAGGATTTCATTGATACTGTTACCGCGCTAGCGTCCGGCGGTAAGCGGACACGGGCGCGGTTGGTGCGGGCCGGGATGCTGGCCACTCTTCCGGAGTCTACTTGCCCGGATATGGTGGCGGCGGTGCGTATGGGCGCGGCCGTGGAGCTTTTCCAGCTCGCGGCCCTTATTCACGACGATATTATTGACGCTTCTGCCACCCGCCGCGGGGTCCCCACGGTACATGCGGAGCTGGAGAATTATCACCGCGTATCCGGTTGGGATGGTTCCCCCGAGCGCTACGGTTTCCGCTCCGGTTTGATTGTGGGCGATGCTGTTCTGGCGCTGGCGTCTCAGGAAGCGGTGAGCGCCGGGCGTAGTGCTCCCCTCGAGCCGTTTTTCACCATGTGCGAGGACGTGGGCATCGGTCAGTTCCTCGATATCCGCTGCGAATATGCCCGCGGGGCTACCCGGGAGGATATCAGCGCGATTATCACCCATAAAACGGTGTCGTATTCCGCGCTCTTCCCCCTGCTTATCGGGGCTGCGCTCGCTGAGTCGCCCAGGCCGGAAACAATCGCAGATTTGCGGGCTTTCGCCACACCTTTCGGTGAGGCTTTCCAATTGCGCGACGATATCCTCGGAATTTTCGGGGATCCAGCTGTCACGGGTAAACCTGCCGGCGATGACCTCACCGAAGGGAAAAACACCTTCCTCTTCCTCGAAACGCTGGAGCGGGTTAGCGAGGTGGATGCCCGGTGGTTGCGGTCCTTGCGTGGGAAGCCTTTGGAGGGCGACGACGTCGCTCGCGCTCGGGCTCTCATGGAGGACTCTGGAGCGCGGGCTCACGTGGAAAACATGATTCGCCACCGTGAGGATAGTGCACGAGCTATCTTGCCGCGCCTGAATGATGCCGCCCGCGACAGCTTAGGGGAACTCCTCCAGCGTCTGCGCTCGCGCACCCACTAGGTCCGGCGGCCCCTGCCAAGGTGGCCCGCACCAAGGTGGGCAACCACGAGCTAAAAAGCCAGGCCGGCGATGACGCGTCGAACCGCGTGGGTGTGCCCGGCGATGAGTGCACCCAACGGGGTATCACGTAGTTCCGGTTCGAAGCGCCGCAGCCATTCTTGGGCTTCGTCGTCGTTATATCCGGCATCGCGCAGGGAAATAATGGTGCCGCGCAACGAGGGCAGCGGCACGCGCTGCCCGTCTTTCATCACAAACTGTCCCGCGTCGGCGTAAAGGGCGTTATTTTCCCCGCGCCGCACCGCCAGGAAACGGGCATCGCGCAGCTGGGAGCGTACCGTACGCAGATCGGTCTCGAGGTAATCGGCCAGCTCCGGAAGGCTCAACCACGTCACAGTTGTATTCTCTTTTTCCACGCTTCCCATCTTAATGCCGCGGCCGCGCAGGCGCGCAGGTGGGCAAGGGTGCGGCGTCGTCGCCATTACAAAATCGTCACATTCTGGTGACATTTTCACAACAGTGCACTATTGTCACAAGTGGAACAGCGGCCGGGGCGCAATCGAATGTCCCCCGCACCGGCCAGGAAGTGAGAAATGGTGGGATCGAAGGCGAATCTGGCGCGTTTGCGGGCGCAGGTACCGGCCCCGCACTACGAACTTTCGCACGCGGAAATCGCGGCGCGTTTGAATGCGATTATCGCCCCGAGCCGGGCGGAAACGCAGAAGATGGTGCGTGATACGGCGGCGCTTATGGGCGTCAATCCTCGGCTTGCAATGGCGCATGCCTATATCGAATCCGGTTTCAATTCTCGCGCCCTCTCCCCGAGCGGTGCGGCAGGTGTGATGCAGCTGATTCCCGCGGCCTCACGGTGGGCGGGGCGGATGGTCGGGCGGGATCTGGACTGGCTTATTCCCGCGGATAATATCACCGCGGGTATCGCCATTATTCGGTATTTGCAGCGCCACACCGCCAGTACGCATGAGGCTATTGCCGCCTACTACCAGGGTTTGGCACGCCTGCGGGAAGCTGGGCCGTACCCGTCTACCCAAAAGTACGTGCTGCGGGTCTTGCGCGCAGCTAAGAGTTTCTAAACGCGGCGTTTTGAGGCGGCGCGCTACCCTAGGTGTGTGACTATTCCTTCCCTGCCGGCCGGGTGGCTTGAGGGCCGCTACCGTCTCGACGCCCCGGTGGCGCGCGGCGGGATGGCCACGGTGTACCGCGGCTACGACACCAATCTAGATCGCGTGGTGGCGATCAAGATTATGCACCCCGACCTGGCGACCCTTGATGATTTCACCCGGCTCTTCCAGCGGGAAGCCCGGGCGGTCGCCGCGCTGAGTAGCCCGCATATCGTCACTATTTACGACCGTGGGGTGTGGAACGACGGCGCAACCGAGCGTGCCTACCTCGTCATGGAATACGTGCCCGGACCCACGCTGCGCCACGAGCTGGAGCGCCTAGGGTCCTTCCAGCTCGGCACCGCCCTGGAGATTTGCGATCAGGTCCTCCAGGGCCTGGCAACTGCCCACCGGACCGGAATTATTCACCGGGATATCAAGCCGGAAAATATTTTATTCGACGCCACCTGCCCGCCGCCCTCCCCCGTGCGCCTGCCACAGCTCACCGTGACGGTAACTGATTTCGGACTCGCCCATGCGGTGAGCGCATCCTCGGGGGCGCTGCCGCGCTGGGGAACCCTGGCCTATACCGCACCGGAAATTCTGGAGCAGCGGGCGGCGAGCCCGGCTAGCGATGTTTACGCCACCGGCCTGGTGCTCTTTGAGTTAATTGCCGGGCGCCTGCCCTGGGCCGGATACTCAGCCGCCCAGCTCGCGGCGGCACAAGCACGGGAAGATTTACCGCGCCTAGCGGGGGATAATCCGTGGTTGCCGGCGGAGGTGGATTCTTTTATCGGGGTGCTTACCGCTAAAAATCCGGCGGATCGCCCGGCGAGCGCCGGAGAGGCCCGGGAGTTGCTGCGGGCGGTGCGGACCCGGGTTCTTGACGATGCCGCGCTACGGCGTATTCCGGTTACGCCGCGCCGCCCACAACCGGTTCGGGGCGAAGAGACGGCGGGTGAAAGTGGGGGTGCCGAGCCGGCGACCGCGGCTGGAGAAGGAGTCGAGCACGCTGTCACGATCAATGCTGCCGCGACTGGAGCGCCCACGCTGGATGCCCCCACGCTGGGTGCCGACGCGACTGTTCCGGTGCACGCACCTGAGCACCGTGCCCCGTCAATCCTCCGCCCCACCCGGAAACTAAAGGTAAGCCCGGTTAGCTCGCAACAAGGTACGGGCCGACCGCAGCAGCACCCGGGAAAACCGCGGCAGCGTAGCGCTGGGCGGCGGCGCGCCCGCGCGTGGTGGATTGCCGCCTGGGTATGCGCAATCGCGTTGCTTGCTGGGGCAGGCGGCGCGACGTGGGCTCTCACGGCGGGCCCGTGGGCACGGGTAACGGTACCCGAGCTTGCCACCGGACTCACCCAAGCGCGTGGCCAGATGGAGGCCCTCGGGCTAACAGTGGAGACGGAGGTGCGGGGCGGGAGCGGAGCGCTACCGGGTACCGTGCTGGGTAGCGATCCGGAGGCAGGTAGCCGGGTGCGCCCGGGGAGCACAGTTGAACTTCTTATTGCCGGCGCAAGCCGTGATACAGCCGTTCCCGACGTGGCAGATATGGCGGAGGCAGAGGCACGCGCCGTGCTCGAACAAGCGGGATTCCAGGTGCAGGTGCGCTACCGGGAAACCCGGGCTGCCGCGCCGGGCACCGTGTTGCGCCAGGATCCCGGACCGGGAGTGAGCACCGCAGCCGGGCAGAAAGTCACGCTCATTATTGCGGCGCGCTAGCCAAGGCGCGCTAGTCCCGCCCCGTTTTACAGGTGGACGTCGCGCAGCATTTCGGCTAGCTGGTAGGCCAACTCCAGGGACTGCTGGTGGTTGAGACGCGGATCGACCAAGGATTCGTAGCGTTCGGTCAGGGTCTCTTCGAAGATTTCTTCCGAGCCACCCAGCACTTCTGTCACGTCATCCCCGGTCAGTTCCACGTGGATACCGCCCGGGTGGCTACCTAAGGCTTCGTGAACCGCGAAGAACCCGCGGATTTCCGCCATGATATCGCTCAGGCGGCGGGTCTTAATTCCATTGGATGCCTTGATGGTATTTCCGTGCATGGGGTCGGATACCCAGGTAACCGGGCGCCCGTCACGCTGCACCGCTTCCACCAGGGGCGGCAGAGCTTCTTCTACCCGCCCGGCCCCCATGCGGGTAATGAACGTGAGTCGGCCCGGTTCGCCTTCCGGATTGAGCTTGTCAATAAGGGCGAGGGCGGTATCTGGCGTCGTCGTCGGACCTAATTTCACCCCGATCGGGTTACGTGCGTGGGAGAACATCTCCACGTGGGCACCATTGACGTCGCGGGTGCGCTCCCCGATCCACAAGAAGTGGGCGGAAGTGAGGTAGGGCTCGTGAGTGCGCGAATCAATGCGCATCATAATTTCCTCAAAGGGTAGTACGAGACCCTCGTGGGAAGAATAAATTTGCGTTTCTGCCAGCTGTGCGCCATCGACCCCGGCCGCGGTCACGAAACGCATGGCGCGATCAATCTCGCTCGCTGTTTTTTCGTACCGCACGTAAGCCGGGTTGGCAATAAAACCGCGGTTCCAATCGTGGACCGAACGCAAGTCGGCGAAACCACCGCGCGTGAACGCACGCATGAGGTTGAGGGTGGCCACCGAGTACAGGTACGCCTCCTCCAAACGGTGCGGATCGTGGCGGCGCGCCGCGGCCGTGAATTCGTGCCCGTTAATGGAATCGCCCAGGTAGGAGGGCAAGGTGGTATCGCCAATAGTTTCGGTGGCCTGGGAGCGCGGCTTAGAGTACTGGCCGGCCATCCGCCCAATTTTCACTACCGGCACCGAAGCCCCGTAGGTCAAAATAACCGACATTTGCAGGAGAGTGCGGACCTTGGCACGGATGCGATCCGCGGTGATTTGCTCGAAAGATTCTGCGCAATCCCCACCCATGAGGACGAAAGCTTCTCCGCGTTGGGCAGCGGCGATCCTCTCACGGAGCCGATCGCATTCACCCGCAAAAACGAGGGGCGGCATTTTCGCCAAACGCTGCATGACGGCAGTAAGCTCTGCTTCATCCTCGTAATGGGGTTGGTGCAAAGCAGGCTTATCGCGCCAGGTGTGGGCCAGCGCAGCAATTTTATGCGTATCGTCCTCAAACATAAACGAAATCTTAGCCCGGAACGGGGGCACGGGCAGAATTGCGTCAGCGCCATGAGACGCATCCGGGGCTCACACGCGCGCACCACACTAAAAATGATCTGCACACAAGCTCGCCCCGCACCAGATAACCGGTACGGGGCGAACATTCACGTGTGGATACAGGGCACCCGGGCAGCCCGGGCCCACGACGCAGCCGCATTAGGCGTGCGGGCGAACCTCCTGGCCGATGGCCTGCATGGTCTCCACGAACCAATCCTGGGTGATATCGAAGGCCTTGTGGCCCTTCACCCGCGGGAAAGCGATATTGGTGAGGACGTTACCGTTCTCCTCATCGTGCCCGATGAGGCCGGGCTTACCTTCCAGGGCGCACTGCACGGCCAGGTCCACCATGCCCTTGATGAGGCGCAGGTCCTCAGCGTTGGCGTGCCAGGCGCGGGAGAAGTACCCGGACTTTTGCACCATGACCTTTTCCGCGCCGAGCTTCTGCGCGAATTGCTCAGCGAACCAGCGGCCCGGATTGACCTTATCGAGCTGGACGTGTCCGAAGGGATCGCGCGGTACTTCCTGGCCAGCGGCTTCCATTTCGGCCACGATTTCATCCACGCCCGCACCCTCGGAAAGGAAGATATTGACGTTGCCGATCTCATCCATAATCTTCTTGAGGCGTTCGGCTTCCCCGCTGATATCCAAGGCCATTTCGGGCAGGAACACGGCGTGCACATCCCAGCGTTCCTTGGTCAAGCCCAGCGCCGGAGCCCATTCCTGCTCCTGGACCCAATCGTGGTAGTACTTGGAGGCCTGCGCGGTAAGGTAGCCGCAATTACGGCCCATGACTTCGTGAACGATGAGCATACGCGGGTTGGAGCGATGCTCACCAATAATATGCTGGGCGTAGAGCGAGGCTTCTTCCGCGGCGGTCCAGGCGCCCAGGGACTGGCGCACCGGAATAATGTCATTATCGATGGTCTTGGGCAGACCCACCACCACGAGGTGATGCCCGTTTTCTTCCAGGTAGGCAGCCAGATCAGCCGCGGTGGTATTTGTATCATCACCGCCGATGGTGTGGAGCACATCCACACCATCTTCCACGAGACGCTGAGCGGCGAATTCCAGCGGGTTCACGCCTTCTTCCACGAGGCCACGCTTGACCAGATCCTCGGTATTGGTCAGCTTGACGCGGGAGTTACCGATGGGTGAACCGCCGAAACGGTGCAGGATATGGGCTTGTTCGCGCCCTTCTTTATCGATGGTGATGTAATTCCCGGTGAGCAGCCCGTGGTAGCCATGCTGGTAGGCGATAATTTCCACATCGGGCGCAATTTCCGTATAGCGCTCAATGAGGCCACCCACGGCCGAGGACAAACACGGGGCGAAACCTCCGGCGGTCAAGAGCGCAACGCGGCGGACAGTCATCGTTAACCTTCCGTTTCTGATTGGGGGATTATTCCGCTGTTGATTATACCCGCAGCTATAGTGTCTTTCATGGGAGAAGGACCTACAGGCAAGCACTCGGATAATAGCTTCGATGCGCAATGGGACAAGATCGCGCGCGAGCTGGAAGCCGAGGGGGTGGGAGCGAATATCAATACCACCCGGGATAGTGATGCCGCGCTGCCGCCGGTGGATGTTTCTCCGCGCTACACCGATGCCGCCTGGGCGCTGGGTGGCGGGCGAACGGCCGGTCCGCGCGATTGGTCCCCGGCCCCGGAAGATTCAGATTTTTCCGACGACGACGCCACCTTCAACCCGGCCTCCCGCGAAGAATATTATGTTCCCCAGGCCCCTGCCCACCGCTACGCGAGCCTCGCCTGGGTGGCCACCGGGGTGCTGGTTCTCATCAGTGCGCTCATGTTTATCGGCCTGCTGCCCGCCCCGCGCCTGACCGCGTGGATCCTGGCCGGTGGAGCCCTGGTGGGCGTTGTGGTCGCCATTATTTTGACGGCACCCGCCCGCGAAGATACCGATCCGTACGACGACGGCGCCCGCCTGTAGCGCGCTACTTCTCCGCGAATTCATCGTAGCTCCGCGCTAGGGTAAAAATCATGACAGCACGGCATATTCCGCGGCCCGGCACCCGGGTCGATACCGAACCTATTGAGGTGTATCGGTCCGGCCGCATCTTGGCTCCCCGCCAGTTGGAATTTGCGGATCTGGGGACTCCTCTGGATGAGGTTACTTTCGTGGTGGTAGATGTGGAAACCACCGGAGGGAGGCCCGGGGCGCATGCGCTCACCGAAATTGGTGCGGTGAAAGTGTGCGGAGGGGAGGTGGTGCAAGAGTTTTCCTCACTCGTTAATCCCGGGGTGCCCATCCCGGCCCAGATCACCGTACTCACCGGAATCACCACCGCAATGACGGTGAGCGCTCCCCCGCTGAGCGAGGTCCTCCCTGCTTTTCTCAATTTCCTTGAGCCCGATGCCCCAGCGCTTGACGGTGGAGCGTCTGTTCTAGGCAGTGGAGTGCCTGTTCCCGGCAGCGGAACTCTCGCTTCTAGCAGTAGAGTACCTGCCCGAAACCGGGCGGCGGATCCACCGGTGCTCGTGGCTCATAATGCCCGCTTCGATATGTCCCATTTGCGCGGGGCGTGCGAAGCGATAGATGTGGCGTGGCCACGCCTGCGGGTCCTCGATACCCTCGGGCTGGCGCGGCGTATTTTCACTCGCGATGAAGTCCCCAATCACAAATTAAGCACCCTCGCTGGCTACTGCCGGGCCGCGGTACAGCCAAGCCATCGTGCCCTCGATGATGCGCGGGCTACCGTGGATGTGCTCCACGCGATGATCGGGCGGCTCGGCCCGCTCGGCGTCACCCATATTGAGGATCTGCTCACCGCCTCCAACCCGGTTCCGGCCCGCCGGCGCCGCCGCGCCGTGCTCGCCGATCAGGTACCGCACAGCCCGGGCAGCTACCGTTTTATCGGCCCGAATAACGAAGTACTGTACGTGGGTAGCTCCGGGAATATGTACCGGCGGGTGCGCCAGTATTTCACCGCCGCGGAAAAACGCCGCCGCATGGCGGAGATGGTGGACCTGGCCACCCGGGTAGAAACCACCCCCACCGCCACTCTCCTGGAAGCACGGGTGGTGGAGCTGCGCGATATTACTCGCTTCGATCCGCCCTTTAATCGCCGCTCGCGCCGCCCGCACACTCGCACCTGGATCAGCCTGGATACCACGCCTGTGGCGCGCCTGAAAACTACGCGCAGCTGTTCGGCAACAGAGGTGGCACACTCACTGGGGCCTTTCGGCTCCCGCAAAGCTGCCCGGCGCGCCGCCGAGCTCATCGGAGATGAAGCCGGGCTCAATCCCGCCGGACTCAACGTGCCACGCAAGGCCGATCTGAGCGATTGCCCGTGCCACTTCGCTTCCCACGCACCTTGCGCGTTGGCCCCGCGGGGCACCGTCAATACCGGAGCAGTGGCCCTCTCGCGCGCCCGGCGGCTGTTAGCTGGTTCCCTTGCCGAAGTATGGGATCACCAGATGGATCGCGTTGCCCGCCTGGCCGCCCAGGAGCGTTTCGAAGAAGCGATGGTGGAACGCGACCGGCTTTCGGCGCTCCTCACCGCAGCCCAGCGGCGGGACTTGCTGGTTCCGCTGTGGCGAGCAAGCTGCGTCGTCGCCGCGTCTAAGCGAGAGGATCATTGGGAAATTATCCTCACGAGTTACGGCAGCCTGCTTGGTACCGCAACTGTCACCGAAGCCCGCGAGGTTCCCCAGCAGGCCGCGGCGCTCCGCAGCGCGACTCCCCTCCTCCCGGCTTCCGCCCGCGCGTCTGAGCACGCGCACCCGGAGGAAACCCTGCTCCTTGCCGCCTGGCTTTCCGATCCCCGCTCGCGAGTGCTCGCCATCGAGGGCGAGATTCCCCTCGCGGTTCCCCTCACCTCAGCCCACCGTTTCCCAGCTTTCTTCCCGGGATCGGAAGAATCACCCGGCTTGGCTGAGCGTTAAACTTCCCCATTTCCACCACGTATGTGACGAGCGTCCCATATACTGGCCCGCATTCGCATTCAATTACCATTCGGAGATTCCGAATGTATCTAAGCGGGCTGGCACCGCGATGCCCCCCCCCGAATTGGAGTATGAGAATGGCAACCTACATCCTCCCCGATCTTCCCTACGCTTACGCGGCACTCGAACCGCATATTTCCGGAAAGATCATGGAGCTCCACTTCTACCTTGACTACCTCAATGTCAAGGCCGATTACGTCAAAGCTATCTGGAATATCGTCAATTGGGAAGAAGTCGGAGCGCGTTTGGCAATCGCACAGGAGCAGTCCACCGGCCTTCCCATCCGCGCATAAGTCAGGCGCAAACCGCGCCGCCGATATTCATGGATAGCGGCGGCTAACGCGGCATCATCTCTGGATAGCACAAGGGCGAGGCTCCTCTTCAGAGGCCCCTCGCCCTTCGTGACTATCAGGTGTATTTTTCGGTCCTCTCAGACCCAACCGGTAGCTACCCGGCAACTACACCGCAGAAAGAATATCCACGACCACGGCAATAGCCTGGGCCGGATTATCCTTGCTAGGCACGCTCAGCAGAACTCGCGAGCCGACCGGCACCCCCGCCAGGGGCGCGAAAATCTGCTGAGTGGAAGGTACCGAGCGCGGCCCTGCCGGATAGTTCGCAGTTGTGGGGGCCCAGGTATTTTCCGCGTGGGCGTTATCCCATTGGGCGGCCGCGAACTGGAGCACATAGGTGCCCTTCTCCGGGAGCGGAGCCCCGCTGCCGCGGGCAATAACCGTGGCCTTGAGTTCCGCGGGAGCTTCCGCACCTTCTTTCACCCGGATATCGGTAATGGGCTGACCCAACTCACCCGTGTAGTCCACCGGGAGCGCATCGGCCTCGGTTTCCACCGTAGCACCGGCCTCGCCCGCACTCTTCGCGTTCCAGGCATCCAGAATTTCCACGTAGAAAGCAATGGTATCCGTGGCCCCGATGGAACCATCCTTGGTACCACCCGAAGGCCCGTAACCCCACTTGGCCGGGATGGACAAAATCAGCTTATCCCCCACGTGGGCTTTGGCCAGGGTGTGGCTCCAGCCCGGGATCACCTGGGCGAGCGGGAAGGTCGCCGGGGCGTTGCGCGAATAGGAGGAATCGAAAGGCTCGTTCTTCCCCCACACTTGGCCCACGTAATTGACCTTGGCCACCGCATCGGCACCCAATTCCGCGCCGCTGCCCTGTTCCAGCACCCGCACGCGCACATCCGCCGGAGCGTCCCCCTTCGGGAACTCCAGCAGCGGCGCCTGCGCCGTGCCACCCAGGGACGGCATGCCCTCCTCTGAGTACACAATCTCAGGCGTTTCCCCGGGGGCGGGGCTTTCCACCGCGCCGCTTGCCTCAGCGCTCGCGGATTCCGAAGCAGCCGGTGTTGAACTAGCTGCGCCGTCGTTCCCACCCGAACATGCCGCGAGGCCGCACGCGAGCAAAGCCGCCGTGCATCCCGCAAGAATTTTCTTTCCCATCAACGTCACTTTCTTTGTCCCGTTCGCGCCGCTCGGGCGCGCCACGGCCTTCGCGTACCCGCGCTTAGCGGCTTTCGCCCTGTCCCAGCTTCTCCAGGAGCAGCGCCTCCGCCAGAATAGCGTTACGCCAATCGCCCAGATGCAAGGATTCGTTATGAGCGTGAGCACGTGCGTCCGGATCTTCCACGCCGGTCACCAAAATCTCCGCCTCCGGGAAGACTTCCGCGAGGTCAGAAATGAAGGGGATAGATCCACCCGTTCCGATATCCACCGATTCGTGACCGAAGGCTTCGCTGAGCGCTTCACGAGCCAGATGCATAATGGGGGTATCCTCCCCGGCTTTGAAACCGGAACCCGCTTCCGCAACTTCGGTGACCACGGTGGCTCCGAAGGGCGCCTGCGCTTCGATGTATTCGGCCAGTAGCTCGCCGGCGCGCTGCGGATCCTGACCGGGGGCCACCCGCATGGACAGGAAGGCGCGCGCGGAGGGAATCACGGTATTGGAGGCTTCCGCTGTGGAGGTCACATCCATACCGATAACGGCAATAGAGGGTTTCGTCCACATACGCGAATTGAAAGAGCCGGTCCCCAGGAGCTGCATGCCGGGCAGAATCGCGGCATCGCGGCGCAGGTGTTCTTCTTCGTAATCGACGTCGGCATCGTCCCACGCATCCAAACCGGGAACCGCAACGTCACCGTTCTCGTCGTGCAAGGTCGCGATAATCCGCGCGAGTGCGGTCACCGCATCGAGGGTGGGCCCGCCGTACTGTCCCGAATGTACACCGTGGGTGAGAGTGGACACTTCCACGCCCAGGCGCACGACACCGCGCAGCGAGGTGGTCAGGGAGGGAACCCCCACCTTCCAGTTACCCGAATCGGCCACCACAATGGCATCGGCTTGCAGGCGATCCCGGTAGGTTTCCAGGAAAGCATGGAAGGTAGGCGAACCGATTTCTTCTTCACCTTCGATAAAGAGGGTGACGTTCACGGCTAGATCATCGCCGAGGGCCGAGATCGCAGCCATGTGGACAAGCACGCCCGCCTTATCATCCGCGGTACCGCGCCCGTAGAGGCGCCCGTTCTTTTCTACCGGCTCGAAAGGATCGGATTCCCAGCCGTCCAGGGTTCCCTGCGGCTGCACATCGTGATGCGCGTAAAGAAGAATGGTGGGCTTATCGTCACCGACGTGCTTATGGGCGAGAATCGCCGGGCGGCCCTTACCCTGGGGCGTTTCCAATTCAATAATATCGACGTCGAAGCCGCGTTCGCGGGCCATACGCGCCACGAATTCCGCGGATTCACGCACTTTCGCCTGGTCAAATGCATCCGCAGAAACGGAGGGGATACGGACAAGGTCCTCAAGCAAAGCGCGATGGACGGGCAGGGCCTCATCCACGCGCGCAACAAGATCACTACTCATACGTCCTAGGGTACCGGGTTCGCGCCGGCGGCCGCGCGGGTGGGTGATGGAGGCGGTGGCGCAGGTCGGGCGCGGGCGGCTTCGTGTGAGCGGCTACGGGCAGTACGCGTGAGTAATGGACGGGGCGGCCGCGCGCGAACGGTTAGACTATTCTCGTTCAAGGCATAGTTGGCGACGACGCAGGAGTTGAGATGGCATTCGGCCGCAAGAAAGAGGCACTAGAACAGGCGCAAGAACAGGTAGCACCCGCCCCCACCCACCCCAAGGGATATACACCGGGCAAGGGCGCACCTACCCCGAAGCGTAAGGATGTGGAAGCGCGCCGCCGTCGGCCGATTATTTCTGACAAGTCTTCGATGACGCGGGAGGAAAAGAAAGCCCGCAAGGCCGAGGAACGCGCCCGTTCCTCCGAGCGCTGGGAACGCGAACAAACCGCGATGAAAACCGGGGATATTCGGAATATGCCCCTTGCCCACGCGGGCGTGCAGCGAGCTTTCGCGCGCGATGCACTCGATTCGCGCTTCCAGTTCTCCTCGCTCATGCTCTTTTTGGCCATCATTATGATCGTGGGCGTTTTCACCCTCACCCGCTATCCGCTGGTCTTCAATGTATTTGTTATTACCTGCTACGCGGTTCTGGTGCTCATGGCCGTGGAAGCATGGTGGCGCGCCCGCCAGGTGCGCACCCTGGTCGAATACAAATACGGGGAGGATAAGACTCCGGATCGCCTGGTCGGGCAGATGATGTCACGCGGGTTTACCCCGCGGCGCTGGCGCATGCCACGCCCCATGGTGAAATTCGGTGAGTACCCCGAGGGTGGCACTCCCGCGGATCTCAAAAAGGCGCGGGAAGCGAAGAAAGAAATGAAGCGGGCCGCGAAGTAAAGCGAAAGGCTAAAGAAAACTAAAGATTACGCTGGGCGATGCTGGCTGGCCGGGACCACATAATCCAGGCCAGCCCGGCAATGGCCCCGAGGGTGGGAAGGTAATAATAGGTGGCACCGGCCTGATACCAGGGGCTCACCTGATGGAAAAGATCAGGGATGACCACGCCCACCACGGCCATCACAATATTGGCGCTCCAGCAGGTGGTGGCCACCCACCGCATCCGCCGCCCGTTATGGAGCGAGCCGGCGCAAGCCAGCACCCACACAAGCGCCGCCACCAGGGTGGTGGTCATGCGCCCGGGATAACCCAGCTGAAAATCTTCGGTGCCCGCAACAATGGCTCGCCACACGAAAATGGCGGCCCCCAGGCTCAGCGCAATGAGGAGGAAGAGAGGCCAGCCCACGGCGGTGCGCCTCTCGTCTCGGATCATTTCACTATTCACCTGGCTCCTCCCAGAATCCTGCACTGGCTGTGCGCCTCCTTCGCGGAGCTGACCGCGGAGACGACGTACCATCATAAACCTTTAAGCGCGCCGGTGCTCCGCGTTCCAACGGCGCACCGACTCGGGATAGCCGGTGCGATTAATTTCGTAGAAAGGTATGCCCAGTTCACGGGCAAGTTGCGCTCCGGCTGCCAGATCAGGCACCCGCCGGCGGGTCCACTCCCCGGTGCGAGCAACGAGGAGAAGAGCTGCCGGCTCACGCGGAGTTTCCACCTCAAAATAGGCTTCCACCCCCGCGCGAGTCTCGATGAAATCGGCGAAGTGTTTCGCCGTCGCCGAACGGCGAGCACCGCCGTGAGCAGCACGGGAACGGGAGCGACGCGAAAAAAGACCCATACGGTGATTTTAGCGACCCTCGCTGGGAGCGTGATGCGTCCCAGATAACACCTCGGCATGGCAGAATATAGGTATAGCGGCTCTTGTACCGCATTCCAAAATGTTGTATTGCGAAGGGAAATCCTGTGGCAGAAACGAAAGAGTACGACGTCGTCATCCTCGGTGGCGGCAGCGGCGGCTACGCGGCCGCGCTTCGTGCCGGTCAGCTCGGCCTGACCGTTGCTCTCATTGAGGCTGACAAGCTCGGCGGTACCTGTTTGCACCGCGGGTGCATCCCCACCAAAGCATTGCTGCACGCCGCTGATGTTGCCGATGAAATGCGCGAAGGCCCGTCCATTGGTGTAAAAGGTTCCTTTGAGGGCATTGATATGCCCACCTTGCAGGCCTACAAGAACGGCGTGATCGAGAAGATGTTCAAGGGCCTGACCGGCCTGGTCTCCTCGCGCGGTGTGGAGATTGTGCAAGGCTGGGGCAAGCTCGTCGCGAAGGACACCATCGAAGCTAATGGCGTGCACTACCGCGGCAAGCACGTTGTGCTGGCCTCCGGTTCCTATTCGAAGACCATCGGCCAGGAGATCACGGGCCGCGTCCTCACCTCCACCGAAGCGCTGGAGCTGGGTGAGGCCCCCGGATCCGTGATCGTGCTGGGTGGCGGGGTTATCGGGGTGGAATTCGCCTCCGCGTGGCGCTCCTACGGTGCGGAAGTCCAGATTATTGAGGGCCTGCCGCGCCTGGTTCCCAATGAGGATGCGGAAGTGTCCAAGAATCTGGAACGCCAGTTCCGCAAGCGCGGCATTAAATTCGCTACCGGAACCATGTTTGATCACCTCGAACAAACCGATCATTCCGTCAAGGTTTTCACCCAGGACGGCAAGGAATTCGAGGCGGATTACCTGCTCATCGCTATCGGGCGCGGCCCGGCCACCGCGAACCTCGGCTACGAAGAAGTCGGGGTGAAGATGGATCGTGGTTTCGTGCTCACCGATGAGCGCCTGCGCACTAACGTTGATGGAATCTACGCGGTGGGCGATATTGTGCCCGGCCTCCAGCTGGCTCACCGCGGTTTCCTCCAGGGTATTTTCGTTGCCGAAGATATTGCGGGCCTCAACCCCAAGGTGATTGACGAAACGAAGATCCCGCGCGTCACTTTCTGCACCCCGGAAATCGCCTCCGTGGGTCTCAACCAGGATAAGGCCGAGGAAGAATACGGCAAGGAAAATATCACCACTGCCACCTTCAACCTCACCGGGAACGGCAAGTCCCAGATGCTGGGCGCGGCCGGTTTCGTCAAGCTGGTTGCGGTCAAGGATGGTCCCATCGTGGGCTTCCACGCCATCGGGGCGCGCATGTCCGAACAGATTGGCGAAGGCGAACTCATGGTGGCCTGGGAAGCCTACGCGCAGGACTTCGATGGTCTTATCCACGCCCACCCCACCCAGAACGAAGCAATCGGCGAAGCGGCATTGGTCCTCGCGGGCAAGCCGCTCCACAACCACTAAATCGAGGGAGATAACTCTATGTCTGAACCGTTGAAGATGCCCGCCCTGGGCGAATCCGTCACCACCGGTACCGTGACCGCCTGGCTCAAGCAGGTGGGCGATACTGTTTCGCTCGACGAGCCGATTGTGGAAGTCTCCACAGACAAGGTCGATTCGGAAGTCCCCTCCCCCGCGGAAGGCGTGATCGAACAGATCCTCGTCCAGGAAGATGAAGAAGTTGAAGTGGGTGCCATCCTCGCCTATATCGGTGATGGCTCCGGCGTGGCTGCTTCGGCAGCTCCCGCCAGCAATGCAGCCCACGCGGAAGAAGCGGCTCCTGCTCCTGCTGCCGCTCCTGCGCCGGCAGCTGCGCCCGCCGCACCCGCCGCGCCGGAAGGTGGCTCGGCTGCCACCGGTGTGGAAGTGAAGATGCCGGCCCTGGGTGAATCAGTCAATGAGGGAACCGTCACCTCGTGGCTGGTGGCCGAAGGCGATGAAGTCGAAGCCGACCAGCCCATCGTGGAGGTCTCCACGGACAAGGTCGATTCGGAAGTCCCGGCCCCGGCCGCCGGCATCATCCAGAAGATTGTGGTCCAGGAAGATGAAACGGTTGCGGTAGGCACCGTCATCGCTTATATCGGCGACGGCGCAGCCGCGCCCGCACCCGCGGCTCCCGCCGCCGGTGCGGCCCCGGCTGAAGCACCGGCCAGTGTGGCAGCGGTCCAGGAACCGGCTTCCGGAACCCCGCAGCACGGCACCCCGGCCCAGCAGGAAAACCAGGCGAACACGCCGGATCTGGATACGGCTGATGTCGGTACCGGTTTCTCCGAACCGGATGCCTACATCACTCCGATTGTGCGCAAGCTCGCCAAGGACTTGGATGTGGACCTGTCCGGAGTCAAGGGCTCCGGTGTGGGCGGGCGTATTCGCCGCCAGGATGTGGAAGCGGCAGCCGCGGCCGCGAAGAAGGCCGCGGAAGAAGCCGCGCGTGCCCAGGCCGCCGCTTCCCAGCCGGCCCCGGCAGCTGCACCCGCGCCCGCCGCGGCGAAGAAGGCTACTCCGAGCGCACCGTCTGCTGAGGCAGCTCAGCTGCGCGGTACCACCGCGAAGATGACGCGCCTGCGCCAGACCATCGCCAAGCGCATGGTGGAATCCCTCCAGATTTCGGCGCAGCTGACCACCGTGATCAAGGTGGATGTCACGAAGATCGTCAAGCTCCGGGAAGCCAATAAGGCTGCTTTCGCCGAACGTGAAGGCACCAAGCTGACCTACCTGCCCTTCTTCGTCAAGGCCGCCATCGATACCCTGAAGAACCACCCGAAGCTCAACGCCACCATCAAGGACAATGAGGTGGAGTACTTCGACTACGAGAACATCGGGATCGCGGTGGATACCCCCAAGGGCCTATTCGTCCCGGTTATCAAGAACGCGGGCGATCTCAATATCGCCGGCCTGGCCCGCGCCATTAATACCGGCGCGGCCAAGGTACGCAATGGCGAAGCAGCGGTCGATGATCTCACCGGCGGTACCTTCACCATTACGAATACCGGCTCGAACGGCGTCATGTTTGACACCCCGGTCATCAACCAGCCCGAGGTGGCCATCCTGGGTATCGGCGCGATTATGCGCGAACCCGGCATCGTCAAGGACGCGGACGGCAACGAATCCATTGGCATTCGTTCCTACCTCTACCCGGCGATCACCTACGATCACCGTTTGGTGGACGGCGCAGATGCCGGCCGGTTCCTCAAGGAATTCAAGGCCCGCCTGGAAGAAGCCGATTTCGAGGGTGCGTTCTAAGGAACTTAACAACTAGGATCCTCGGTTCCTCTGGGTTACGCAGTGCATCTCAGGTGCTACGTAACTCAGTAACGCAACCTCAACCGCGCGCGTGATCACGCGCGCGGGAAGCTCCCCGGTTCCGGTAGTGCTATCTGGCATTCCGGATACCGGGGAGTTTTCGGTTGATAGGCAGTCCGCAGCCCCACTACTCACGCACCCCACTCAGCTGGCCTCTCCATACCGCTATGCGATAGCCTTCAAGGGCACGGGTGAAAGCCCAGCGCAACCAAAACTGCACGCCCTCGCCGGCGGCCGCGTTCACGAGCACGGGTGGGTGGCCACCACGCGCCACGGCTGCGGGCTCAGCTGCCAGCGCGCACACCGCTCCGGCTGCGGCCCAATAGTTTCCCCGCTGGCGAGAACGAGGCGGCGCTGCACCGTGACGACTTCAAGAAGGTTCTCCCCCACCCAGGAAGCTTCCCGCACCTCAGTTTCCACCTGCGCTACCGGAGTGCTCTCCAGCACCCTACGCAACTTCGCATCGGCCGCCGCCGCTTCACCATCCGGCATGTTCAAGGCGTTCAGCGCTGCTATATCACCCGCGCCAATAGCGGCATCGCGGGCCGCCACTAACTGGCGGGCCACCGCCAGAGCATCCGGCTCCGGCTCGGTATTCGCACCAGAGCCACGTGCCCGGCCCTTGCCAGACGCCACGCCATCGCCATACTCCGGCTTTTCTCCACGTACCGGCTCCGTGGGTGCCTTTTTCACCGTGGGCACTAGCGCGCCCAGCGCCATTCCTGCCAGCACGCCCGCCACTATCCCGAGGACGCATAGACGCACCAACATAGCCACCCGCCCATCGCTAGCTCCGCCTACCCCGCCTCCGTCACGTGCCCTGCTTGCCTCGCGCCGCTTCACCACTGTGCCTGCCATAGGCCTACTTCACCACCGCCGGCCTATTCCGTCCAGAAGCCATCCACAGGCAGGCCCGCCACTGCGTCGTTATCCACAAGCCGCTCACGCTTCACGCCTGACGCTTCACGCCTCATCTCACACCTCACACAGACCCATCGTGCACATCACCACGCTTGCCCTCGATGCCACGGTCACCGCGGAATCCACATCCCCACCCCCGAACAACTGTCCGCCAGCGTGAGATTGGGCCAGGCGCTCAACAAAGCCGGCGCTATCGTCTAGAATCGACGGGGACTATCGAGAAGGATCTAAAAGGAATCAGATGGCACAGGATAAGAACAAGGGCGCGAAGAAGAAGCCGGGCTTTTTCAAGACTCTGCGTGACGCATTCACCATCGCGAAGCGCACCTACAAGCATCTGGGCTGGTGGCTTGCCCTGGCCGGGCTCGCGGGCCTGGGAATCGGTATTCTCCTCGGTTTCCTCACCAAGAGCTGGATCGCCTGGACCGTGTTCGGGATCCTCCTCATGCTCCTGCTTCCCATGCTGCTTCTCACCCGGGCGGTGCGCTCGGCTAGCTACGCGCAGCTGGATGGCATGCCGGGAGCCACCTCCGCGATTCTCGATTCGCTGCGCGGCTCGTGGGTCAAGCAAACCGAACCGGTGCGTTTCAACGCCCGCCACCAGGATTTCGTTTTCCGCCTCATCGGGCGCCCCGGTGTGGTTCTGGTTGCCGAAGGCCCCATCTCGCGTACCCGTAAGCTCGTTGATGATGAGCGCCGCGCCATCCGCCGGGTAGCCCCGAATGCCCCGGTGCACGCCATTTTCATGGGCAATGGCGAAGGGCAGGTCCCGTTGGCCAAGATCGAAAAGGCTATTAAGAAGCTCAAGAAGGAAATTTCCGCCCAAGAAGTTTCTGCCCTGGCCCAGCGCCTCGAAGCTTTGGGGAATAAGGCACTCAATATCCCCAAGGGAATTGATCCCACTAATATTCGCGCTAATCGGCGGGCCCTGCGCGGCCAGTAGGCCGCGCCGTCGTCGTATATATTTCGTATCCGCCCGGGGAATTCCGCGTGAGTTCTCCGGGCGGAGGCACGCCCGGAGGTTTTTTGAGCCGGGGGCAGCACGCTAAACTACATGGGGTAACCGCACCGCTAGCCGCGCCGCGCGCCGGGAGGAGTCCGCATGTTCACAAGTGTCGCCGAAGCTGCCGAGTTTATCGCGGCAAACGAGATCGAATTTCTTGATATTCGCTTCTGTGACCTGCCCGGCGTGATGCAGCATTTCACGGTGCCCGCCACCCAGGCAACCGCCGAAAAAATGAACGAGGGCTATATGTTCGATGGCTCCTCGATCCGCGGTTTCACCTCGATTCATGAATCGGATATGAAACTGCTTCCGGATGTGTCCACCGCCTTTGTGGATCCGTTCCGCGCGGAACCCACCCTCGTCATGAATTTCAATGTGGTGGATCCGTACACGGATGAGCCTTTCGCGCGCGATCCGCGCAATGTTGCCGAACGCGCCGAGGCGTACCTGCGTTCCACGGGTATTGCGGACACGATTTCGGTGGGTGCAGAAGCCGAGTTTTATTTATTCGACGACGTGCGCTATGACACCACGGTCAATCACTCCATGTACGTGATTGATTCCAATGAGGGCTCGTGGAATTCGAGCCGGTTGGAGCCGGGCGGGAATACCGGCTACAAGATTCCCCACCAGCAGGGTTATTTCCCGGTGGCGCCGGTGGACGCAAACGAGGATGTGCGTGACCTCATGTGCCAGTATTTGGCGCAGGTGGGCTTGGATGTGGAACGTGCCCATCACGAAGTAGGCTCGGGCGGCCAGCAAGAAATCAACTATCGCTTCAATTCTTTGCGTGCCGCGGCGGACGACCTCATGAAATTCAAGTACGTCATTCGCCGGGCCGCCGATGTGTGCGGGAAAACTGCCACCTTTATGCCCAAGCCGCTTTTCGATTCGGCCGGCTCGGGGATGCACTGCCATATGTCGCTGTGGAAAGATGGCCAGCCGCTTTTCCACGATCCGCGCGGCTACGGGCAGCTATCGGACCTCGCGCGCTGGTACGTGGGTGGTTTGCTGGCCCACGGGAAGGCGCTCGCGGCTTTCACTAATCCGTCCGTGAATTCCTACCGCCGCCTGGTTCCCGGCTTTGAAGCGCCCATCAATTTGGTGTATTCGGCGCGTAACCGTTCGGCGGCGATCCGGATTCCGCTGAGCGGGAATTCCCCGGCGGCCAAGCGTATTGAATTCCGGGTTCCCGACCCGACCGCCAATCCCTATCTGGCTTTCTCCGCGGAGCTCATGGCGGGCCTGGACGGTATCCGCAACCGGATTGAGCCGCCGGCGCCCATCGATAAGGATATTTACGAGCTGCCGCCGGAAGAATACGCGGATATTGAGACGATTCCGGCCTCCCTCGATGCGGCTTTGGCCGAGCTGGAAGCCGATCACGATTTCCTCCTCGAGGGCGATGTGTTCACCGAGGACTTCATCGCCACCTGGATTAAATACAAGATGGATGCGGAGGTCACCCCGCTGCGGGCCCGCCCCCACCCGTACGAATTCGAGCTGTACTACACGCTCTAAACGGGCGCTGCCGAAGCGGCCCGCGGCGACCTGGCCGCGGTGCGCGGGCTAGCCTCGCCCGTAAAATACGTGTTCCACGGCGGCGCGGGCATGCCGCGCGGCCCGGGCGCGCCGGTCGAGGATATCGCTGGCGTGCTCAACGCCCAGGATCGCGGCCATGCGTTCGCGCTCGCGCGGATCACGCGGAATAACCTGAGCAGCGCTCCCGGTGCGGCCCGTCGCCACAAAAGCGGCCTGGCGCAGGGCGCTGGCCGCCTGCCAGCCCTCCACGAGGGCGTGTTCCTCATTCGCGGTGATCAACCCGGCAGCGCCGGCCGCCCGCAGCGCCTCCCCCGTTCCGGTCACCCGGAGTTGCGGGTAGGCCGCGGCGTACTCGAGCTGGAGGAGCTGCGCGGTCCACTCGACATCCGCGCTTCCGCCCGGCCCAAGTTTGAGGTGGGAGGCCGGGGCCACTCCCCCGGGAATCCGTTCTTTTTCCACCCGGATTTTCATGAGCCGGATGGCGGTGCGCCGCGACTCATCCCAATGCGCCGGGTAGCGCAGCGGGGCGATGAGCTCGAGGAAACGTTCCCCGAGTTCGCGATCCCCACCCACCGCGCGGGCCCGCAGCAGCGCCTGAAATTCCCAGGGCTCAGCCCAGTTGCGGTAATACTCCCCGTAGGAATCCAAGCTGCGCGCGAGCACCCCGCTGCGGCCCTCGGGGCGCATATCCGCATCCACGGCCAGCGGCGGCGCCCCGCCCACCTCCTGCTCCAGGCGCATAAAAGCACGCGCCAGCGCATCGGCATCCCCGGCGGCCTCCTCCGGCCCATCCCACACGAACATCACATCGGCATCGGAGGTGTAGCCGCATTCGCGCCCGCCCAGGCTCCCCAGCCCGATCACCGCAAAAGAAAAATCGGGATGCGGGCCATCCGCCTCGTTTTTTTCGGCGACGACGGCGCACCTGGCGGCGCGTACCCCCGCTTCCACCGCGCATTCCACGGCGTTACTTACCGCGCCCGCCACTTCTTCGGGCCCGAGCAGCCCGAGAGCCTGGGCCATGGCGGTGCGCAGCACTTCCCGCCAGCGCAACCACCGGCCCGCCCCGGCGATCTCCCCTGGCTGGCTGCGCCGCTC
>NZ_JBHNSQ010000042.1:0-905 GCF_059085665.1 Actinotignum sp. usb-actsch-213 | reverse complement strand
GTCACGCTTGACCAGGTTTTCCGGCGCGGGGCTGATCTCCCCGCCGTAACTGGAGTACTTCCGGCGTGCTTTGGCATACCTGACCGGGATTTCCTCTTCGTGCATCAAGCGCTGGATGATTTTCTCCGAGACCACATACCCAAGCTTTCTAAGCGCTAAATGGATACGCCGATACCCATACGTATACAAGCCCTCACGCGCGATCTGGGCGATCAACTCACGCAAGCGAGCATGCTTGTCAGGCCGCTCTAGGCGTTTAGCGGTGTAATAGTACGAGCTTGCCGGCAAGCCCAGGACGTCTAAGACCGCCGCCAGGGGTGTGGTAGAGCGTAGCTGGTTAGCTACCTGTGTTTTCTCTACCGTTTCACTAGGCCCGCTTACGCGGGCTTCTTCTTTTTTTGCTAGCTCGAGCTGGGCTTTCAAGACGCGTTCACGCACGATGAGTTCGGCTGCTAGAGCACGTAATTCTTGCGGGTCTTGGGGTAGTTGGGCTTCCAACTGGTGGAGGGTTTTCGCTTTGATCTGGTCGCGTTCTTTCTCGTTCATGAGTCCTAGACTGCCTTCCGCATCCCACTTTTTAACCCAAGCATAGATGTTTGTGCAGTTCACGATTCCCAGATCCTGGGCGATGGCGTAAGAGTTTTCCCCGCTGCGGAATCGCTTGCAGGCAGCCACTTTCACGTCCGCCGGTATTTTCTGGTTAGGGGCGTGTTTCTTTGGTTTTCTCTGGTCTGGTTTCTCGTTGTTATTCCTGATCCATTTGTAGAGCGTGTCTCGTCCGGGGTAGCCGAGTTTACGGACCGTGGCGGTTACCGATTGCGTGCGTTGGTAGGTGGTGAGGGCTTTACGGATCTGCTCGCTCGTATACGTACGCTTACTCATTGAACGTTCTCCTTAAAAATCTC
>NZ_JBHNSQ010000041.1:0-29049 GCF_059085665.1 Actinotignum sp. usb-actsch-213 | reverse complement strand
TATTTCAATATTAGCGACCTCATGCACGTGAGGCTCCGGGGCCTTTCAGCGGGGATAGAAAGCAGGTGGGCGCGCGAAAACCTCGCACGCCCACCCGATTGCGTCCTCTACTAAGACTCGTGCTCGCGTACAGCCAACGTTGCACGCCGGTGGCACCGGCCTCCCGGGTTGCGCCGGCCGCCCGGGGTGCGCCGAAGCCCGTGCCACCGGCCCGCGCCACCGCTAATCCCCGAGCCACTCCAGCATGCGGTAGAGCAACTGCGTGGCGCCGGGCATGAAGCCGGCCCCGTGATGGTAGGTGGCATCCATCGTGGAAACCACCAGCTCGGCCGGGAACGTCACATTATCGTGGTAAAGCAGCATATTCGGATGATCCGGAAGCGCCAGATAATGCCCGCCCCAGGGGTCCACACCCGGCCCAGTCTGTTCTACTTGCGTGAGCACTACCAACGGCGTCGCCCCCGCCGGAGGCGCGAGCACTCCGTGGTAATGCCAGTGGACGGCCTCATCGGAAAGATACTCCCAGAGCGGGTGATCGGTGTTCACCGAGCGCCGCCCCAGATCCTCGCCGGTACGCCAGGACCAGAAATTCGTTCCGCGCGGAGTCTCGGACGTCCCCGGCAGCCAGCTATCCACCTGGTTAATACCATCGATAAATACTTTTTTATCCGCCTGCCCCAAGAAATCCAGTACCTGGCCGTGCTTCGCGGCCACCACGCCAGGGTGATTGCGCGCCGCCAGATACACGGCGTCGAACTCCGAAAAATCACCTGAATAATCTGGCCAGTACACGGGGGTGACCGGGCGTGCCCGCACGGCCGGATCCTTCACGGTCGCGAGGTGGAAAAACGAACCGGTGTGCACAAATGCTATTTTCTTCATCGTTACTTCTCCAGATACTCGGTGATAGCACGGCGCAGCCCGGCGGCGGACGTCCCCGGGAAAGCGAAACCGCTGAGATCATTACCGTTGTGGACAATCACTTCGCCTTCACCCAGCCGGTAACTGACATCCACCGGCAGCTTCCCGGGCCCGATTCCAGTGATCACCCGCGCGCCTTCGGGCAGCTCAGCCAGGAAAGAACGCGCGTAAAAACCGGCCACCCCGATCTCGCGTAGTTCCTCGAAAGAATGCTGGCCGGGCACGCCGGTGCGCAGCAGCATATCCCGCCGCTCCACGCCCTCCCAGATCGGATGCGGATCCACCGCGCTGAGCCATACATCATCAAGCCCGTGAAATTCCATTTTCCGGTGGCTCGGCAACCCATCCACCCAGCGCCGCATTGGCAGGCCGTTGGCCAGCAGTTTCCCGCCCGCGCGCACCCAGGCGCTCAGGCGCTCGCGCTGAGTTTCCAAGAAAAGCTGATCGGCGCCCATCGACACCACGATCCCGCGATATCCCGTGAGGTCAGTGCCGGGCAGCTCGTACGTATCAATAAGATCAGGTGGCGTGCTCGCATCGCGCACCATATTCATAATCGTGAGAATATTACCCATCGTGGTCCTTTCTTTGCGAGGGCGGTGTGGAAGCGGAAGGGGCGGCGTCGTCGTTCGCACTAAAATCTGGGACGACGACGCACTGCGAGCCACGGTCAACCGGAACATCACGGACCCGAATCGGAGTGCGGTAAAGCGTGCTCAGCCGCGCTTCGGTGAGTTGCCGTGCGGTTTCCCCGATGGAGAGGTCATCGGCATCCATGACAAGGGTGGTGCGTGAGGTTAGGAAGGCATGCGCTGGATCGTGCGTGGTCATAATAATGGCCAGGCCCTCGGCCGCGAGCGTGCGAATAATCGTGAGGACACGGCGTTGATTGCGCAGGTCCAGCGCGGAAGTTGGCTCATCCAAAATAAGGGTGCTCGGGGTGGCAACCAGCGCGCGGGCAATGAGCGTGAGCTGGCGTTGCCCGCCGGAGAGCTCGGCATACGTAGCCCCACCCAGGTGTGCGATGCCCACCCGTTCGAGGGCCTCCCACGCGGCCTCACTATCGGCCGCCGAGGGGCTGGCGAAAACTCGCATGGTGCGAGCCCGGCCCATGAGGACCATGTCATGCACGGTGAACTGGTGGTTCGCCGCGTGGGACTGCGGCACGTAGCCGATAGGCCCGTCCGAATGCACGGTGCCCTCCACCGGGGTGCGCACCCCGGCCAAGCAGGTCAGCAGGGTGGTTTTCCCGCGCGCATTCGGGCCGAGCACCGTGAGCACTTCGCCGGGGCGGGCTTCCAGTTCAACCCCGCGGAACAGCCACGGGCCACCACGATAGTGATGCCCAAGATTTTCTGCCTTAAGCAAGAGCCCGCCCTTTCCGTGCGCGTCGAATGAGCAGCCCGATAAATACCGGGGCGCCGATGGTGGCGGTCAAAATTCCCACCGGGATTTCCACCGAGGTCGCATTGCGCGCAATCGTGTCAATAATGAGGAGATACATCCCGCCCATGAGGAAAGACTCCGGGATAACCACGCGATTATCGTGCCCCACCAGCAGGCGCACCAGATGCGGGATCACCAGACCCACCCAACCAATAATGCCAGCGGCGGCCACCGAAGCCGCGGTGAGAAGAGCGACGGCGAAAATGCACACCCAGCGCATCGCACTCGGATTAATGCCGAGCGCCCGGGCGTCCTCATCACCTAGCGAGAGCACATTAATACGCCAGCGCAGCGCCACCACCACGATAAGGCCAATAATGACGGGAATGATAATGGTGGTTACTTTTGCCCACGACGCCGCAGCTAAGGAGCCCATGAGCCAGAAGGTAATCGAGGGGAGTTTGCTGTACGGGTCGGCCACGTAGGTCATGAGGGAGACCATCGCATTAAAGAACGCGGAAACTACCACGCCTGCCAGCACGATGGTCAGCGTGGCCGAATGGGAGCGAATCCGCCCGATGAGCATGACGCAGACCACCGCGGAGAGCCCGAAAATGAAAGTGGAACCCATGAGGATGAAACTCGAGGTGCCCACCAGAATCGCCAGTACCCCGCCGAACGCAGCCGCGGAGGACACCCCTACGATATCGGGGGAGACCAGCGGATTTCGGAACAGGGACTGGAGCACCGCGCCAGAAACAGCCAGGCAACCACCGAGCACCACGGCAAGAATGACTCGCGGAGCTCGAATCTGGTTAATAGCCACGAGGGCCGAGCGATCCACATCATCCGGACTCGACAAGAGAATACGCACCACGTCCGGAGCGCTAATGGACAGTTGGCCCATGCCCATCGCCACCACCATCGCGCCGAGCAGCGCGATGGTGGTGATAACTAGCACCGCGAAAGCCGCGGTGCGGCGCCGGGCGATGGTACTTGCGGCTGTGGTGGGCGTGCTGGCCGCGGGTGCGGGGGCGCTAGCCCCCGCCGTCGTCGTACTCATCATTCCCGGCGCCGCAGCCGCGCTGGTCGCAGCCGCACCGGCCGCTGAATCTGCGGATTTAGCGGACAACGTCATAATTGGCGCTGCCGGCATTAATATCGGTGCGCAGAACTAGATCGATATCTTCGTCGGTGAGATCGTAGTTGTAGACCCACTTCGTCTTCTCGCGCATGAGCGCGGGCATATCGACCTTGAATTCACCCGGGTAGGCGAGGGCCGCTACGTAATTCCAGTACAGCGGGGATTCCGCGCAGGGAACCTGCCAGCGGTACACGCCCAGCGGGGCGCGGTAGACACGCTTATTCTTAATCGCACTTACTTCGGCCAGCCGCGGATCATTGTAAAGGTCATCGGGAACGGCCTTGTCGAAAGCGGAAAGGAAAATGATTTCCGGATCCCACGCCAGGATCTGCTCCGGGGAGACGATTCCATCCTGCACCACATCCGAGGTGGCCATATTCTGAGTTCCGGCCACATCAAAAACGTGCTGCCCGTAGCTCTTTTCGGTATTCGCGGACATTTTTTCCGCCGAGTAGCTCAGCTGCAGCCCGCGCGGCTTGGGCTTGCCCAGCGCTGCGACCTGCTTGGATATCGATTCCTGTTCGCTGTGCATATAGTCAATGAGCTGCGCGGCGCGATCTTCCTTGCCGAGGATTTCCCCGAAAAGCTTGATCCAGGTTTCCAGATTTTCCTGGGTGCCGTACTTGAGCCCGAGCACCGGAATGCCGGCCGACTCAATCGGGGTGATGAGATCCTCACTACGGTCACCCCACTGAATAAATACATCCGGATCCTGCGCCAGAATAGTTTCCATATTCGGGGTGAATTGGCGATCCGCGATCACCGGGGTGGTGACGGACGCCGGGAAAATCTTCGAAATAATGCCCTGCTTATTGGCGACCAGCAGCGATTCGTTAATCCCAACAATGCGGTCCCAGGATCCGTCCACCGCGGCAATAATGGTGGGCGCGGGGATCACCGCGGAGGCGATTTTTTGCACCGGGCGCGTGACTTCTACCTGGTGGCCGCGCTGATCGGTTACGGTGATCGGGCCGCTTGCGGCATCGCCCGTGGCGGGGGAGGCCGACGACGCAGCTGCGCTGGCGCCACTCGAGCTGGTAGGTGATTCGGTAGAGGTGGAAGATGCGGAACAGCTCGCCAGCAACCCGGCGCAGAGCGCGCTCAGGGCAACGGTCATAACACGGCGTTTCACCAATGCTCCTTTGTTATCGGCCGGGGCGTGAAACCAGGTCCCGACCTAGTGGTTAGGTGACCCTAACTTTATGGACTGGTGTGCGGGGTGTCAACAGTTTTGTGGCGTGAAAATCCTTGTAAATGCTTGAAAATCCGGGGGTGAGTATGAGTATGCGTGGCCTTGGCTTGGCCTTGGCCTTGGCCTTGGCTTGGCCTTGGCCTTGGCCTTGGCTTGGCTTGGCGTGGCGGGGCGGGGCGGGGTGGGGCGGGGCGGGGTGGATGCTCAGTACGGCGGGCGCGGCGCGGGGTGTGGCTCGGCGAGGTGGGCCGGCGCTACTGCCTGCGCAGAGGGCCGGCGTTACTGGCCTAGTGCGCTGAGCGGGAAAGTGGTAACGCCCTCGGCTGCGGGCCCGGTTATTCCCGTGCCGGTAATGACGGCGAGGAAAGCGGGTTCGCCGCGTTCCGGCGCGATCTGATCAACTGCTTTTTTGAGACTGCGCGCGCCTCGGGTGACCTGCCCGCCCCCGAGTTTGACTTCAACGCCCGCCCATACGCCTCCCGGGAATTCCAGCACCGCATCGATTTCATGGCCGTAGGAATCGCGGTAATGCCGCACGTGCCCACCCAGGATCTCGGCAAAAACGCTGAGATCGTGCACAACCGCGGACTCGAAAATAAATCCGAGAGTTTCTAGATCCCGCCGCAGTGCCGAGCTATCCGCGGCAAGCGCCGCACACGCGAGCGCCGGATCGGCCAGGTGATACTTGGGTGACAGCCGCAACTGGGCTTTGGAACGAAGCCGAACCGACCAGGCCGGAACCGCCTCAACAACGAAAAGCCGCTGGAGAGTATCCAGAAGAGTGGATACCGTTTGCCGACTCGACGCGGGGAAAACCGCGTCCAGATCCTTTTTGAGAGTGGCGATGGAGACTTCGGATGCCACCGAGCGGGCCAGGGTCCTAAGTAGATGCAAGATGAGTTGCGGGTCTTGGCGCAAGGTAATAATCCGAGGAATATCGGCACGTGCAATCTCCTGGAGATAGCTGGTCAGCGCGAAGAACGCCGCCTCGCCTTCCAGATCGAGCATCCCGGGGAAGCCTGGGCGCAGCAGGGCCTCAATCACGGAATCGAGAGGAGGCGTGCTGAGGTTCGTGGAAACGGGCTCCCCGGCGAGGAGCTTTTCGAGGGATACCGCGCCCGAGCTGCGCCCCTTTTCCTGCCAGGTCATCGTGCGTTGGCGGACGCGGGTGAAACGCCCGGCGCCGGTGTGGCGCGTGATGTCACCTGCCGGAACCGAGGAGCCGGTGAGAATGAAATCCCCGAAGCCGGGGGAGGAATCCACCGCCCGGCGCACCATATTCCACAGGTCTGGATTGAGCTGCCATTCGTCGAGGAGCCGCGGGCGTCCGCCTTCCAGAAGCGCATCCGGAGCTATCTGCGCGAGTTGCTGCGCCTGCGGGGTGTCCAAGAAAACAGCGGATTCGCAGTGATGCAGTGCCGTCATTGTCTTTCCGCAGCCGCGCGGGCCTTCAATGACTAGCGCGCCTGACGAGGCGAGAGCCCGCGTGACCAGGCGGTCTAGAGCCCGGGGAAGATAGGGAATTCCTGCAACTGCTTCCGTGTCCATAACCCCAGTCTAGAGGGTGGGTTGCAAAATGTAGAGTCCTTACGTTGCAAAATGTAGGGCAATTACGTTGCATTTTGTAGGGTAGCTACGTTGCAAAATGTAGGGCTGTTACGTTGCATTTTGATTTCGGGCAGATGTGGCGGTCTTCCCGCGAGAGCCTCATGGGCCTCACGGAGTTCAATAGTCACATCGGCCCCTGGGGAGGTGGTATGTGTTTTCAGAGCTGTACTGCGTTTGTTGTACATGCGAAGTACGTCCCGGGAAAACATACCCTCCTCGCCGGCTCAGCGCTACTCCGCCGGCTCAGCGCTACTCCGCCAAAACTGCGCTAGTCCGCCGCAGCTCCCAGCTGCCAGCCGGCCGCGCGCCGTCGATCCTCCCAGAACTTCCGGTACAGTCCGCCGCTTTCCAGCAGCTCCGCGTGGGTGCCCACTTCGCGCACGGTACCGCTCGCGTCGAGTACCACGATCTGGTCCGCGCCCTGCACGGTTTCTAGCTTATGAGCGATGACCAGGACCGTTGCCTCCTGGCGCAGCTGCTGGATGCAGGCGCGGATAGCGGCGGTATTTTCCGGATCGAGGGCTGAGGTGGCTTCGTCGAAAAGCACGATAGGAGCGTGTTTGAGGAGCGCCCGCGCGATGGAAACTCGCTGGCGTTCCCCACCGGAAAGCATCCCGCCGCGTTCGCCGACAGGGCTCTCCCAGCCATCGGGCAACCGTGCGGCAATATCGCTCACGCCGGCCATATCCGCCGCCGCTCGCACTTCGGCATCCGTGGCGCCTTCGCGTCCCACCCGGATATTCGCTTCGAGGGTGTCATCGTAAAGATAAACATCCTGGAACACCATGGACAGTTGCGCCATGAGCTGCGCCGTCGTTTGATCACGCACATCCACCCCGCCAATTTTCACGCTGCCGCCATCCACGTCCCAGAACCGGCACATGAGGCGGAATAGGGTGGATTTGCCAGCCCCGGAGGGCCCCACAATCGCGGTGAGGGTGCCCGGGCGGGCGGTGAAGCTCACGCCGTCCAGCACCGGGGTATCCGCGCGGTACCCGAAACGAACGTCCGTGAGGGCAACTTCGCCGGGCGTGGGAAGGGCGACGTCGCTGGCCGGCTCGCTGGGTACCGGCGCATCAAGCACCTCGCGCATAGAGTCAAGCGGAGTGCGAGCCACTTCCGTTGCCATAACGAAGGAGGTGAAATCCTCCAGATTTCGCATGAACCGCAGCGCCACCCCGAGGAAGGCGAGGGTGGCCGCCGGGTTGAGAAGCCCGCCCGTGCATAGATGCACGGCCAGCGCGATGAGACTGACCACCAGCAGCTGCGCACCCACCCCGGAGAGCAGATTGGCAGCGATGCCCAGCCAGAGCGAACGGCGCTGGGCAGCGAGGTTCGCCCGAACCGCAGCGTGGAGCGGCGCGAAGGTAGCGGCCTGGCCAGTGGCCCGCAGGATGGGCTGGCACCGGGCGTATTCCACAATCCGATCCGCCAGATCGCTTTCGGTGGCGCTGGTGGCCAGTTCGGAGCGGCGTCGTAATACCCGGGCCGCGGCGGCCAACGCGCACAGCAGCGGGAACGCAACCGTGAGGGCAAGCCCCAGTTGCCACTGCCAGATCCACATGCCCACCAGCAGCACCAGCGCGGCGGTGGCATTGCGGATAATCGGGGTGGTGAAATGGGCGATGCCCTGGCCGATAGCCATGAGCCCGTCGGTGACCAGGCGGGAGAGCGTGCCGGCCCAACCGGAGCGGAACCAGCCCAGCGGCAGGCGGGAGAGTTGGTCGCCCAGCAGGCTGAGACTGTGGCGGATCACGTCCATGGCGGCCGTGTAGGCCATCACCGCCTGAACGTAGGCGGTGAGCAGACCGGTGACCGCGAGCGCGGCGAGCACGCTGATCCAGCCGCCCACGCCGAGCCCGAGGGTGGGAGTGCCGGTCGACCAGGTCAGCGCCAGGGGTACCACGGTGAGGAGCGCGAGCCCTTCGATCATCCCGGAGAGGATAACCAAGGCAATGGAGCGGCGATAGTAGCCGTGGCCTTCCTCGGTGAGGACGGAGCCGTAGGCGTGCACCAGGAGCGGATCGGAAAAACGCCCGGCGTGCGTGTGGTCACCGTGTGTGTGGCCGGCGTGCGTGGTGGCTGCGTTTGTGGTGCGCGTGTGCCCGCCGTTCGCGCGTCCGCCGGGTGCAGCAGAATTCTGAGACATCTTCGCGTTAGGCATATTCGCGTCCTTCCATGAGCCGCACCCAGAAGGGATGCGCGGCTACGTCCTCCGGGGTACCCAGGGCGGAAATCCGCCCCTGTTCCAAAATGCACACCTGATCCACCCCGAGTACGGATTCGGCGTGGTGGGCAATCACGAGCACGGTGCGCCCGGCTACCAAACGGTTGAGGGCGCTTTGGATTTCCGCTTCGCATTGGGGGTCGGTGGCTACGGTTGCCTCATCCAAAATGAGCAGATCGGCATCTGCCAGCAGCGCCCGCGCGATAGCTAGGCGCTGGTATTGGCCCCCGGACATCGCGGTATCTTCTCCGAGTACGGTGTCCAAGCCCCGGGGAAGGGCGCAGATATCCTCCCAAATATTGGCGGCACGGGCCGCTTGCTCGATGGCGGCGTCGTCGGCATCGGGCTGCGCGAGGCGAATGTTATCGCGCACGGACATGCGCAGCATTTGCGCGTCTTGCAGCACGAAAGCGACCCGCTTGTAGAGGTCTTTTTCGGAGAGGGTGCGCAGGTCGCGCCCGTCGAGGAGCACCCGCCCGCTATCCGGATCGCGGAAACGCGCGAGCATGGTGGCCAGGGTGGATTTGCCCGAACCGGACGGGCCGAGCAGCGCGGTCACGGTGCCGCGGCGCAGCGTGAGCGAGACACCGTCGAGGGCCTGGATGGTGCGCCCGGCACGCGGATACGAGTAGCGCACGTTGTCGAACACAACGTGCGCGGGTACGACGCCGCCCGCGGCTTCCCCGGTGCTCGCGGCCGTGGGGGCTCCGGCCTGTTGCTCCGCGGCAGCTGGCGCGGTCGCGGACTCGGAGAGCTGGGGCAGCTGCTCCACGCTCGTCACCTCGATAATGCGCAGTGCGGAATTCCCGGCCAGCTGATAGGACCACATGCTGGTAGAGAGGGTGTCGAAGGTGAGTGGCACAATGAGGCCAATAAGGGAGCAGGCGATGACCTCGGGGAGGGTGGCGGCGCCGGCGGCCAGAATCAGCGAGCCGAGCCCCATGTTAACGAGCAGCACCACCGGCGCGGAAATGAAAGACATAGCCAACGCGGAGCCTTTGAGCATCGGCCCGCACCAATCCCAGTAGAAATTCCCGAAATCATCCGCGGCGCGCGCAAAAGCACGATGCGCGTGGCCGACTTTCCCGAAGCTCTTGACCACCTGGATGCCTTCCACGAATTCCACCCCGCGCGCGGCGAGGTAACCAAGCCGGTCATCCATCTCCGCGGTCTTTTCGCCCATGTCCCGCATCATGAACATTTGCGCCGCGAAGTAGAAAGGCAGCGGAATCATGGTGAGAAGCCCGAGGCGCCAATTCACGGTGAAAGCGAAAATAACGAGGGCCAGGGGAGTAGCTACCGCGGCCGTGGTTTCCACCGGGGCGTGCGCCACCAGGGTGTGGAGCGTGGTGGTGTCGGCTTGAATCGCTTTGCGGATCTGCCCGGAGCGCGCCCGGGAGAACCACGAGAGTGGTGCGCGTGAAATCTGCGCGATAATGCGTTCTTGTAGCAGGCCGCGCAGTTTGAGATCCGCGAAATGTGTGATGCTCAGCGCGAGGAAATAGAGGAAGAGCTGGGTGCAAAAAGCCCCGGCGAGAAGTTTGACATTCCAGCTCAGCGCTTCGTTATCTATCGGCGTTCCGGCGCGCCAGGCCGGCAGCAGAATATCGCCGATGCGCACCAGTGCAATAAAAGGCGCCACGGCCACGAGTGAGGAGCACACCGCCATGAAGCGGCCAAGCGCCAGGCGCGGCGCAATCGGTGCCATGAGTTCTTTGAGAGCGCGCTGTCCTTGTGCGCGTTTTTCTTTATACGTATCGACACGCGTGGCGACACCGCCGTTCGGGGCGGTGCCGGCATCTGCGTGGGTGAGTTGAGCCGTCATCCCATTCCTCCGCGAACAGTAGGAGAGGTGCCCCACAGGCGATCCGCGGAGCACCTCCATATTAGGCTTCCCTTACCTCGCGGTAAATAGGACTCAGAAATTACTGTGCGGCTGCGGACCCGGCGCGTGCTCCTGCCCTTTACCGCGCCGCGGCGGGCACCTCCTCATTTTTTGGTACGACGCCGCCGCTACCGGCTTTCGCTTCGCGGGGCCGGGGCGTGCCGGTGTGGTCATCGCGCCAGTTTTTGATGACGGCGGCGAAGACGGTGGCCAGTACCGAGGCGGCAAACCACAACCCGAGCGCGCCTGCATAGGTGCCGATATCAATCGGGCCACCGGCAATCGCGGCCCGCAGGGCGTTGACCGTGTGGGTGACGGGCAGTAGCGGGTGGACGGCCTGGAAGAAGCCCGGGGCGGTTTCCACCGGGTAAATTCCGCCAGCCGCCCCCAGCTGGATCACGATCATGAGAAGCGCGATGAAGCGCCCCGGGGCGCCGAAAAGCGCAATGAGTGCCTGGTTGATCGCGATATACACAATCGAGGAGGTGATGCAGATAGTGAAGGTCGCGCCCGGGTTGATGAGATCCACATTCCCGAAGAAGTGGAGTATTCCTACCAGTAGGCCCGCCTGCACAATTCCCATGAGTGCTCCGGTAGCAACCGAACCGAGCCCGAGCCGCAGCCCGGATACTCGCGCCGTCGCGAGACGGCGCGAGAGAGGTGGCGTCATGAGGTAGAGGCCGATAGCGCCCACCCACATCGCCAGCGCGATGAAGTAACAGGCGACTGCCGCACCAAAATCCCTGACGGGATGGGTGCGAGTGGTGCTCAACTCCACCGGGGCGGCACCTACCCGTTGCATCGTTTCGGATTCGCCCGGGGTGTAGACCGGGATTTTTTCCGCGCCTTCAGAGAGTTTCACTTCTAGAGTGGCGGCGCCTTCGCGCAGGGTGCGCAGGCCATCGCGCAGGGTTTCCTGATTGGTTGCGAGGGCGGTGGCACCGTTGCTCAGCTGGGTGGCCCCGCTGTGGGCGGCACGTGCTCCCGCGGCTAGTTCGGGGGCGCGGGCTGCCAGTTCGTTACTTCCGGTAGCAAGACGCGCGGTCCCTTCCGCGAGACGGGTGGCTCCGGTAGCGGCGCGGGTGCTTCCGGAGGCGAGGGCGTCGAGTTGGCTGGCGAATTCCGCGGTGGCGGCGAGGGCTTGCTGGCCTCCCGCGGCAGCGCGCTGCGCACCCGCGGCCAACTGGGTGGCACCGTCTTTGAGCTGTGCCGCCCCGGCGCTCGCGGCCTGTGCCCCGTTGGCGAGCGCGGTCAATCCGCCGGTTTCGGTGCCTACGCCAGGCACGCCGTTCGCGTCGGTTTCGCTACCCGCACCAGATCCGCTCGCCGTTCCGCTTTCCTCGCCTACGAGGGTGGCGATCCCGCCCTGGAGCTGAGTGGATCCCTCAAGAAGCTGCGCGGTGCCTGCCTGGGCCTCGGCCAGCTTCGCCTTGATTACCTCCGGAGGCAGCACATCGTACATCGCGATGAGGGTGCTCAGGCCGTCATTGAGGGTGCTGATCCCGCTGCTGAGTTTCTCCGATCCGGTGCTCAGCCGCTGCGCTCCGGCAAGAGCCCGGTTAGTGCCCTCCACCAGTGCGGCATTCCCCTCCGCTACTTTCTGACTGCCCGCAGCCAGATCCTGGCTGGCCGCCGCCAAGGTGTCGAGGCCCGTGGCGCTGCGCTCCGCGCCATCCCGGAGCTGGTCGGCCGCAAGGCTCGCGGCACCGGCCCCGCCGGCTATGCGGGAAACTCCCTCAGTCAGGGCACTGGCCCCGCCGGCGGCATCGCTCGCTCCGGCGGCGAGTTGAGCTGCGCCGTCGTTCATACGCCCCGCACCGGAAGCCAAAGTTCCCGTTCCCGCGGCGAGACTCCCGGCGCCCTCGGCCACTTCGCCGGCGCCTTCCGCGAGCCGGGTCGCACCGACGGCCGCATCGTGCAACCCGGTGCCCAGCTCGCCGGCCCCACCCGCCGCGGCTCTCAGCTGCTCGCTCAGCGTCCCGAAGGAGAGGTAAATGCCATCAAGATATTTGGCCGACACTTTCTCCGAAACCGCCGCCGTGGCGGTGGAGGCGATGACACGCCCCACATTGCCGACGATATAGTTGCGGGCATCGTCGGTGACGAAAGAGAGCCGGGCTCGGGTGGCAATCCCCGGGCCGCGCGCTACCGAGGTGGCATCGCTGGAAAACGACGCCGGAATGCTGAGCACCGCGTAGATATCACCGCTGGCTAGTTTCTGCTCGGCCTCCGCTGCCGAGTATTCCTGCCACTGGAAGTTCTGGCGTTCCTCGGTTTCCAGGAGCTTGGCGGTGATGCTCGCGCCCAGGTTCACCTCGGATCCATCCAGCTGTGTGCCGCGATCCTCGTTCACGATCGCGGCCGGGATCTCATTGAGGTTGCCGAGAGGGTCATCGTAGGCGCCGGTGAGAATCAGCGCGTAGATCATCGGAATAATGGCAAGCCCGAACATAATAATCGCCGGGCGGATGCGCTCCCGCCAGCCGCGGGAAGGAACCTGCTGCGGGGTCGGCCGCGTGGTCGGTTGTGCGACAGGCTGCGCGACCGGCGCAATGGTGGTGGCGTGCGGCGCCGTCGCATCTGGCTGCGCGGCGGTGTTTCGTGATTCGCTCATGAGTGTTCTCCGTAGGCGGCGCGGGTAAAACTACCCACTTCGGTGGCAAGGCGGGGAAGGTCAGCCGGGTCGGCGGGTTCTTCGGTCATCCAGTGGAGCACGCGCCAGAGCAGGCCGGCAGCCACCATGGAGGCAAAGTCCATCTCCGCTTTCGAGGGCGGGGGATAGGTGCCGTTCTCCCCTGCGGGCGTGCCGAACATAACGCGCCCGCGGGCGCGAATGGCCGGGGCACTGAGTAGGCGATCACGAATCACCGCGATAATCGGGGCTGCGCTCCCGAGAGCCGCGGAGCTGGTGAGGGTCGCGACAATGAGGTGGCGATGCTCAAGCAGCGTGGTGAGCATGGGGAGCAGTACTTGCCGCTGCACGTCGAGTGATGGTTCTTCCGAGGTTGGCACCGGGGTGGCATCGAAAATTGCATGGAGCCGGGTAAGTACGACGGCGCGCACCAGCTGGCTAATCCCGGAAAAATGCTGGTAGAAGGTGGGGCGGGTAACCCCGGCTTCCCGCGTAATCCAGGAGACGGTGAGATCATCAATCGCCGCGCCGCTATCAATGAGCGCGGCGGCGGCCCGTACCAGTGCATCGTAGGAGCGCCGGGCGCGCGGATCGTCTGCGGCGGGGCCGAGGGGATCGTGCTGGTTTGCGACTGGGCCGAGGGTGCTGTGCTGATTTCCGTTCGGCATTCCGTTCGCACTGCCGTTGGGAGCGTCTGTGTGTACCTCTCTCATGCCGCCTAATTTACACATGTAAAATAGGTGGCGCAAGGGGAGGAGGGGTGGTGGGTGTTTTCCGGGCTGTAGTGCAGATGTCGTACATGCGAAGTACATCTCGGAGAAACACACCCGCCTCCCGCCGGCCCAAGGTAGGCAGGATGGGTCATTCTCAGGCGTCAGTGCTGTAAAAGGTGCATTTTGGACTGTTAGGGCCGCGGAGTGTACGCCACGGACATTAAATCGCGGAAAAACTGTCACCCATGTACATTTTGTTAGCCGGCCGGGTCTCTCCCCCTCAAAGTGCGCGTCCTGGACATTGACTCCTGTCAAGTGCGCGTAAGGAACACGAATTCGCTCTGAAACGGTGCTCTCCCGCGGACTTTGTTTCTGGGCCAGCCCGGCTCCGCCTGACGCCGGCCTGGCACCGGCTTAAATTCACCGAACCCCCGGCCTGTCACTCGGCCGAGGGTCCGGGAGAAAAGCGCGCGGCGGCTCAGGCCAGGTTCAATGCCTGCTCAGCGCCGCGTGCCGGGTGGTCCGGTTCGCGCCGTGCCCGCGCCGCAGCCGCGCCCGCCCCGCGAAGCCCGCGCACGGCGACTCCGCGCGGCGCACAACTAACCGCTTAGAAATGCCAGGCGCGCTCCGGCTCAGTGGACTCGAAAAGCAGCTCGCCGCGCCGGTAGGACGCCAGCACCGGGGCGTGGAAAGCCAGGGCCTCGCGCCAGGACTGCGCCCCCAGCACGATGAAGTTCGCGGGATTACCCACCTTGATGCCGTAATCGGGCAGGTGGAGGGTGCGCGCGCCGTTATGGGTGATGAAGTGATACGAATTGTCGATCTGTGAGGCCCCCATCATCTGGGTCACGTACAGCCCGATGAGGGTCACGTCGCGCAGCGAGCCCGTGCCCAGCGGATTCCACGGATCGACGATATCGTCCTGCCCGAAGGACACGTTGATTCCGGCTTCCGTCAGCTCCTTGACCCGGGTCACCCCGCGGCGCTTCGGGTACGTATCCGTGCGCCCTTGCAGGTGGGTATTGACCATCGGATTGGAGACGAAATTGATTCCGCTCATCTTGAGCAGTCGCAGCAGCCGAATGAAATAGGCATTGTTATACGAATGCATCGCCGTGGTATGCGAGGCCGTCACTTTCTCCCCGATACCCGCCTCATAGGCCCGAGTCGCCAGGGTTTCCAGGCCGCGCGAAGCGCCGTCGTCGATCTCATCACAGTGCACGTCCATGAGGAGGTTGAATTCCTGCGCGAGTCCCACCGCGTAATTCAGCGAGCTCACCGAGTATTCGCGGGTGAATTCGTAATGCGGGATGGCGCCGATGGCGTCCACGCCCAGCTCGGCGGCGGTGCGCAGCAGCTCACGCCCGTGCGGATAGGATTCGATGCCCTCCTGCGGGAACGCCACCAGCTGCAAGGTGACGTGGTCGCGTAATTCCTCGCGCAGTTCGAGCAGGGCGCGCAGCGCGGTGAGATTCGGGTCGTTGATATCCACGTGAGAGCGGATGTACTGGATTCCAAAACGCACCTGCTGGCGGATCGCCCGCATGGCGCGCTCCTTGACGTCCTCCACCGTGAGCTTCGCCTTGCGCTGGGACCATATCTCGATGCCCTCGAAGAGGGTGCCCGATTCGTTGGGGTGCGGATCGCCTTCGGTCATCGTGGTGTCCAGGTGGACGTGTGATTCCACGATGGGGGGCAGGGCGAGGCGCCCGCCGAAGTCACGGACGGTTGCGGCTGGCGCGTGGCTCGGCTGCGCCGTCGTACCGGAAACGGGGGCGGCGGCCGAAACCGCGGGCGTGATCGCGGTGATAGCGCCGTCGGTCACGGTGATATCGGAGAGGTGGTCAGCGTTTTCGATGCGCAGATTCCGGAAAATCTGGGTGCTCACGGGTGCTCCTTTCGAGTTCGTGCGGGTGTTGTGCGTGCGGCGCGGTGAAGGCGACTGCGTTGCAGCGTGGTGCAGCGCAGTGCCGCGCGCGGATGGTTACTTCATTGTTGCGACGACGCCGCGGCCAGCGAAATACACGGCCAGTGCGGCAACGATAGCGTTGAGCGAGGCAATCCCCACCGGGATGGTCCAGCCCACCAGTGCCCCGGCAGCCACCGCGATAACCGCGGGCCAGGCTACCGCGCGGGTCGCTGAGGTATTCGAGGTGTCCGCCGCGGAGATCCGCCCGGTTTCCACGGCCTCCACAATGGCGTGGTAGGCGCGGCGGTTGGCGAAGTAGTCGGCCACCAGCACGGTGCCGATCGGAGGCAGGGTGGCGTTGAGGAAGCTCAGCCAGCCTACGAAGTTGTCGTAGAGCCACAGCGCGCACAGGGTGCCGAGGATTCCGGCGATAATGACCAGCGGCTTCTTGGGACGCTTCGTCATATTCGCGAAGCCCAGGCCGGTGGTGTAGAGAGCGTTGTTATTCGTGGTCCAAATATTCGCGCCCAGCACGATGAGAGCCGGGATGGCCAGCCCCTGGGCGATCATGACGTAGAAGATATCGTCCTTGCCGGTGAAGGCACCGCCCACCGCGCCGAAGGAGAACATGAGGGTATTGCCCAGCAGGAAGGCGATAACCGTGGTGATAACCGCGGATTTAGCGGAGCCGGCGAAGCGGGTGAAGTTCGGGGTGGCCGAGCCGCCCGAGATGAAGGAACCGACCACCAGGCCGACTCCCACCATGACCGGCATGCCGCTGGTGTTTGCGAAGATGCGGGTGAGGCCGCCGCCGTCCACCGTGGCGGTCACCATTGAGTAGGTGCCGAGCCCCGCGATCAGCGGCACGGAGATGAAGGAGACGATCTCGATGGCCTTGATGCCGTAGTAGGCGGAGGCGGTCATGAGACCGCCGGCGATGAGCACAATCGGCCAGGGGCTAATATTGAGGATTTCCGCGGTGGGGATGGCGAACATGGCCACGCCCACACCGAACCAGCCCATCTGGGTGAAGGCGATGAGGAAGGAGGGGAGGAAGGAACCGAAGCGGCCGAAGGAGTGGCGGGCTAGTTCGTCCACGCCCATCCCGGTTTTCGCGCCCACGTAGGCGAGCGCCCCGGTGAAGGTGGCGAGGATTGCGCCGCCGATGGAGATCGCGGCCACGAAGCCGCCCAGGTCTAGGCCGATGCCGAGTTTCGCTCCGACTGACATGGACGCGGAGAAGAAAGTGAAGCCGAGCATAACAAAGCCGACGGCCCAAAAGGAACGTCGGCTTGAAGTGGGAACAACTCCGAATGAGAAATCCTCGTCCGGCCGGTTGTTAACTCCTGCGGAATCAGGAACACCGGAAACGCCGGAACTGGCGGGAACGGTGAGATTCCCATCGATGGGGTGATCAATCGGGCGAGTGGCGGTCGTGGTTGTCGTTTCCGTCACGGACATAAGCGAGCGTGCCTCCGAATTTTCCTGAGCCGTCCTGATTTTGGCTCAAATTGCCAATAGCATATTCCTCTCCCGGGCCGGAGGGAAATTTTTTTGGCGTGAAACGGATCTCAGTCGGATTCTCGCCAATTAAAGGTACGACGACGGCGGGGGTGGTACATCGCGTGCGATGTACCACCCCCGTGGGTGAGGCGCAGGGCGCCTTAGCGCGTGGTGCGGATGCGGCGCCAGGCCAGGATTCCGAGGCCCGCTAGCAGTGCTGTGCCGGCCACGGTTGCTCCGGAACGAGCGTCGCTACCGGTGCGCACAATCCGCGGCGGATTAGCCGGCGGCGTGCTCGGCGGTGTGCTGGCCGGTGGAGTTACCGGCGGCGTGCTCGGAGGCACCGCGGGCGGAACACTCGGCGGTGTCGTTGGTGGCACCGGGGGAGTGGTCGGGGGAGCCGGGGGCGTTGTCGGCGGAGCGGGTGGCTCCGTGGTTGGCGGCACGCTCGGAGTGGGCGGCGTGGTTGGTGGAGTGGGAGGTTCCGTCGTCGGTGGAGTGGTTGGCGGCGTCGGAGGCTCCGTGGTTGGCGGTGGCGGTGTATGAGTATTCGTGATGACGTACCCGCTGGCCGCATCCCCGCTAATCACGGTGGTGTAGCCAGGAACCTGCACTTCGCGTACCGAGTACACCGCCTTGCGGCCCTCGCGGTAAACCGGGAGATCCGTGAAGGTTCCGGCCCATCCGCTCGCTGCGCTTAGCTCCAGGCTCTGACCCACCGGCTGGCCCGCATCCAGGAGTTCCACCGTGACCTTATCGGGGCGCAGGCCGGCAGGCGCGGCGTCGTCGTTCCATTTCTTCGCCACCGAAACCTCGGTGGACATGGTGTTCGTGAGCGCCACCGTGTAGAGCTTCGCGCCGTCGTCCGCCGTGGTGGCGGTGGTGCGCAGCGTGTACGGGGAATTTTCCGCGCCGTGTTCGCGGAATTCGATGGGGAGTTGCTTCCCGGTGGCCGCGTCGACGAGCGTGGTTGGGTTCGGGAAATTCGCGATCTCAGCAGTCCACTGCTGCGCGGCCGTGAGGGTGATTTCCTGGAGTTTGTGCCCGCCCACCAGCACATCCAACGTGATGGACTCGGGGCGAGTGGCGGCGTCGTCGCCCTCCCAGGCCTTCGTGACGCGCAGGGTCCAGATGTCATCCTCGCCGAAAATCAGCTTGCCGTTATTGGTGATGCCGCCGCCGCTAATACCAACATTGGTGGCATTGTTATTTTCGATAATGACGCTGGCCAGTACCCCTGCCAGGGTTTTCGCTTCCGTGCCGGGAACCGACTTAAAGGCTTTATTGTCAGTAATCGGTTGGCCGAAGGGAATCGGGGTGTTTTTCCCGCCTTCCCGGTAGCGCGGCAGCTGCTTTTCCGCGGGCCAATTAGCGTGAATGCCGTAGGCGGAGCCGTCCTGGAACCAGGCGCGCGGGGAACCTCCCAGCATTCGCTCGGTCACAGTAACAGGCTGGCCTTCGGTAGGAGTTGGGTTATTGTACTCGTGTTTGGCCACACTGAAGAAATCATCGCCAGCGCCCCTGTACTGCTTCTCTTTTCCAGCATCGGGCGCGGAGTTGTCGAAAATAGCGACGCCCCGCGTGATATTCATCGTGGTTGTGCCGGTGGGACAGTTCCACAACCCGCCACCCTGGGCGCTCGGCGGGCGGTTTCCGGCTCCAACCAAGAGCATATCCTTGATCTGGTTATTGCGAATAACGGTGTTGTACATCGTGAGCTGCGCCTTGGTGTCATTGTAAATGGCACCGCCGCCCCAGAAATCTTGAGCGGTATTATCGCGGATGAGCGCCGCATTAATAACGGCCTGGGTAGTACCTCCGAAGGAAATGCCGCCGCCGGATTTCAGTGCGGTGTTCTCGGTAACGGTCAGCCCGGAAATCGAGACGTTAGCATTGCGGATATTGAGGCCGCCACCGAAACCGTTGGCAGTGTTACCCGAGATAGTACCGCCCGTGAATGTTGCCTTGCCGCCGTCGATAAGAATACCGCCGCCTGCGCCGTTGTATTCACCGTTGGAATTCCCGCGTACTTCGCCTCCGCTCATGGTGAAGGGGGATTGCATCAGAGCCATGGCGCCGCCCATTTCAGTGGCGTTTTCGCTCAGGGTGCCGCCGCTCAGTTCCACCGTGGCACCTTCGGTGAAGACCGCCCCGCCAAAACCGCTGTACTTCGGGTGGCTGACGATGTTCTTGCTCAGGGTGCCCCCGCTGATAACGAGCTTTGCTGGCTGCTCCGCACTGCCCCATACCCCGATAGCGCCGCCGAGTTGCAGGCCGGAATTCTCGGTGATGGTGCCGCCACTCACGTTGATGGTTCCGCCGTAAGCGGTAATCGGTGCATAGTTTTTGGCGACGACGCCGCTCGGCCCGAGCGTGCCACCCTGCGGCGCACTGGAATTACGCGAGAAATCAGCGGTGCCACTGATATTCAGTTCCCCGCCCTTGACGAAAATAACCGGGCCGGTCAGGGCGGTATCGTGGATCGAGCCGGCGCTCACCGCGAGCGTGCCCTCCACCACGAATTGCGTGCGGGTAAACGACGGGCCGGCAAGGGTGAGAGAACCACCCTTGTCCACCTGGATCGCGGGCAGATCCGCACCGGTCACCTCACCGCTGCCGGTGAGGGTGAGCTGGGTTCCGGCCGGGATCCGTAGCACCGGCGCGTCCGCGGTGAGAGTGAACTTAGTGGAAAGAGCCGCGCTTACAGCACCCGATTGGGAAGCGGTGGTGACCAGTTCGTCCCACGTGGATGGAGTGGCCGAACCGGGCTCCCCGAGCGCGGCTGGTAGCGGCGCAATCACCGCTAATAGGCCGATAATAAGGGCGCTCAGTGCGCCGGAGAGTTTTCTGACCACGATTTGCCTCCTTTGGAGTGGTCATAAAAACGCCGTCATTCGCGTTCTTAATAAAAACTATACATTCCTCAGAATACTCTTCCGTTAGGTGCCGTGTTGGCCCATCACGGGCGCTGTGGCGCGCATCGCGGCGCCCGCGTTTCAAACCGTCCTATTGACCAAGGCTCAGATAGCGCTACAGTTAATCCCCGAAAGTTCAAGTTAGGGTGCCCTAATCTGCCCCTGATTCGTTCTCACTACTTCGTTCAGGAGTGACTCACCGTGAAAACTAAAGACTTTATAAATATTGGCGTTTTTACCGCCATCTACTTCGTTGTTCTTTTCGGCTTCGGGATGCTGGGTGTCATCAACCCGGCGATGATGTTCGTGGGCTACGCGCTGGGGATTATCGCCAACGGCGTCGTCGTTTTCCTCTTCAAAGCACGCGCCCCGAAATTCGGCACCCTCGGGCTTATGGCGCTGCTCGTGGGCGCGCTTATGGTGCTCACCGGCCACCCGTGGGTGACCGTGCTGCTCACCTTCGGCCTGGGGCTGCTGGGCGATTACCTCTTCACCCGCGGCAAGCGTTACCTCAAGATCCTCGGCTATGCCCTGATGTCGCTGTGGTACGTCGCCCCGTGGTTCCCGGTTCTCACCGACGCCGAAGGTTACTACCAGTACATCGCCGGCTCCATGGGCACCGAGTACGCCGACGGCCTGCGCTGGTTCCTCTCCCCGACCATGATCGCCATCTGGGGCGTGGCCGTGTTCGTGCTCGGAATCATCGGCGGTTTCTTCGGCGATTCGGTGCTGCGCCGCCATTTCCGCAGCTCCGGTATCGCACGCTAGCTGCGAGGTCCCGGTGGATTCCACAATTTTTAACGACGACGCCGCGGGCCCGCGTGCTCGCGGCCCGCTCGCTTCCCCTACCGGCGTGCCAGCGCAGCCCGGCAGCAGTGCGCCCGGCAGCGGCGTGCCCGCGGTTCTTGACGCCGGCGCGATTCTCAGCTTGGATGAGCGCCGGCGCTGGCGCCCGGACCCGCGCACCGTCCTCCTCCTGGTGCTGGTGGGCAATGCGCTGGTGATGACGCGCGGCAGTTTCCTGCTCGCGGTCGTTGTGGTGCTGGTGGCCGCGCTCGCGCTCGTGAGTAACGGGCGGGTGAAACTGGCCCTCGGCGTGATCCTTGTGGAATCCTTCTGGCTGTTCCTTATTTTCCTCCCGAGCCTGATCGGGGCCTCCGCCTTGGGTGCCTTTTTCGTGGCCTTCGGGTTCTGGATGTTCAAATTATGCGCGGCGGCCGCCCTGGCCGGATATGCCCTCACGGTGCTGGTGCCCGGCGAGCTGGTGGCCGCGCTGCGCGCCCTGCGTATCCCGGTGGCGGTGACCGCGCCGGTCACGGTGCTGCTGCGTTTCTTGCCGATCGTGGTCTCGGAATACCGGGCGGTGCGCGAGGCGATGGCGCTGCGCGGCTTGGCCATGGGCTGGAGCGCCGTGTTCCACCCGCTGCGCTACCTGGAATTTATCCTGGTGCCGCTGCTTTCCTCCTGCGCCCGCATTGCCGATGATATGACGGCCGCGGGAACCCTGCGCGGCCTCGGCTCGCGCACCCGCCCCACCTCGCTGCATCGCCTGCGTTTCTCCTGGGTGGATGCGCTGTGGCTCGCGGTTATCGCGGCCCTCATCGTAGCGCGTTACTACCTCGTCAATATCAGCTTCACCCCGGGAGGAGTGCGATGAGCACGCCCGATCAGCAAGCCCCCGCCACCTACCTGCGCGGCGTCACCTTCACCTACCAGAGCGATCCCGAGCTACCCACCACCGAGTGCGGCGTGCGCGATATTGACCTCGACTTCCCGGAAGGCTCGTGCACCCTCATCACCGGGCCGTCCGGTTCCGGGAAATCCACGATCCTCAAACTCCTCAACGGCCTCATCCCCGAGCTGTATCCCGGCGAGCTGCACGGCGAGGTTCGCCTGGCAGGGCTGAGCACCACCGCCACTCCGATTCAGGAGCTCGGGCGCGCGGCCGGCACTGTCTTCCAAAACCCGCGCGCGCAATTCTTCACCGCGAAAGTCCTTGAGGAGCTCGCTTTCGCCGGCGAAAACGCCGGGGACGCCCCCGAAATCATCGCCGAACGCATCGCCCACGCTGCCACCACCTGGAATATTGAGCGTTTCCTCCCGCGCCGCCTCGCCCAGCTTTCCGGAGGCGAATTGCAATTGGTGGCGAGCGCCGCCGCGCTGGTCGGCCCGCACCGGATCCTCCTTTTCGACGAACCAACCTCCAACCTCAGCCCGGAGATGGTCGGGCATTTCGCGCAGGTCGTAGGCGCCCTCAAAGCCCGTGGCTGGACCACGATCATCGCCGAGCACCGCCTCTACCCGCTGCGTGGCGTAGCGGACCGCGTCGTCGTGATGCACGGCGGGCGCATTACCGGGCGCTACGCCGCCGCGGATTTCTTCCCGATGGACGAAACCGAACGCATCGGCCTGGGCCTGCGGACCTTGCGGGTACCCGAACGTGCGCCGCGCGTGCCCGCTACCGCGCATAAGGGCGACGACGCCGGCGCATCGGCCAGCGCGCCCACCGCCCCGGGCGTGGTGGCCGAGTCGGTGCGCTTTGCGTACGGCCCCCACGAGGTGCTTAATCTGGAGCGGGTGGAGCTCCCGGCGGGGCAGGTCACCGCGCTGACGGGCCCCAACGGGGCTGGCAAAACCACCCTGGCGCGGGTGCTCATCGGCCTGGCTCACCCGGAATCGGGCGCGCGGATTTCCTTCGGCGGGAAAGTGTGCCGGGGGCGCGAGCGGCTGCGCCACTCCAGCTTGGTCATGCAGGATGTCACCCGCCAGCTTTTCGCGGAAACCGTGCGCGGGGAAGTGGCGCTGGGGAATGCCGGGGTGAGCGAGGAACGCATCGAGCAGGTCTTGGCCGACCTCGGATTAGGCGAGGTGGCGGACCGGCATCCGGCTACCCTATCGGGCGGGCAGAAGCAGCGCCTCGTCGTCGCCAATGCAACGGTGGCACATGCCGACTTTTATGTCTTTGACGAACCGACCTCCGGGGTGGATTATCGGCACCTCCGCTCCATCTCCACTCACATCCGCGCGCTTGCAGCGCGCGGAGCCACGGTGCTGGTGATTAGCCACGATCCGGAATTCATTAACGAGGTGGCCGATAATGAGCTGCATCTGGAGCCGCGCGATCCGGAAAGTGGAACGCAGCGCGCCGAACTATTCGGCCTGCTAAAGTGACGGGTATGGATACGGGTTGTGCAAAGCTTGCGGCGCTGGGCGCCGGCTGGCGTCGATGGCGCGCCTAATTTTTCTTCCCCGCACACGCGTGCTTCGCGCGTACGTGCCCCTAGGGATCAACGTCACCCCATAATCAAGACCACCGCGCTGTTATCACAAAGGATAATTATGCAATTTTACCCTGCCCTCGCTGAGCTGAGCGCCCTCGGATCCGAGTACCGCGTTGCGCCCGTCGCCACCGAAATTCTTTCCGATTCCCTCACGCCCGTCACCGCTCTGAAAATCCTCAAAAACGTTTCCGATCACGTCTATATGCTCGAATCGGCCGGCCAGGATCAGACCTGGGGGCGTTACACGTTCCTCGGCTACGATCCGAAACTTGAAATTACCGCTGTGGACGGGCAGGTGCGGATTAATGATCAGCCGGCCGCCTATGATTCCCCTTCGGATGCGATCCGCGAGGTGCTCGCCCGCTACCGCAGCCCGAAAATCCCGGGGATGCCGCCCTTCGCCGGCGGGCTGGTGGGATATTTTTCCTATGACTACGTGAAATATGCCGAACCGACCCTGCGCCTCGATGCCCCGAACGAGGAAGGCTTTAATGATGTCGATCTTATGCTTTTCGACACCGTTATTGCCTTCGATAACTTCCGCCAAAAAATCATATTAATCAAGGTGGTGGGCCTCGATAACCTGGAGGAAGAATATCCGCGGGCTACCGAAGAATTACGCGAACTGGCCCAGCTGCTCCTGCACGGCGAGCCGGTGGCGGATACTACCGGGCGCCTGACCGGGCCAATCACCCCGGTGCTTAATGAGGCGGAGTTCGTGGCGATGGTGGAGCGCGCCAAGCACTATATTCACGAAGGTGATATTTTCCAGATCGTGCTTTCTAATTGCTTGCGCGCGGAATTCACAGGTTCCCTAATTGATACTTATCGGGTGTTACGTACTATTAATCCTTCCCCGTATATGTTCTATTTCAGCGGGCACAATATTGAGGTGGCGGGGGCCTCCCCGGAAACCCTGGTGAAATTGGAGGACGGCACCCTCTTCACTTTCCCGTTGGCTGGCACCCGCCCGCGCGGGGCCACTCCCGCGGAGGATGCTCGCCTAGAAGAAGAACTGCTGGCCGACCCGAAGGAACTGGCCGAACATAATATGCTCGTGGATTTGGGGCGTAATGATATCGGGCGCCTGGCGCAATTCGGCACCGTGAACGTGGATCGCTTCCATGACGTGGTGCGTTTCTCCCACGTTATGCATATTGGTTCCACGGTGAGCGGGAAAATTCGCCCCGAGTGCGATGCCCTGGATGCCGTTGCTTCGATTCTGCCCGCGGGTACCCTGAGCGGGGCACCGAAGATCCGCGCCTGCCAGCTCATTAATGACCTCGAAGGCAATAAACGTGGTATTTATGGCGGGGCCATCGGCTACCTCGATTTTTCGGGGAACCTCGATACCTGCATCGGTATCCGCATCGCCTACAAGATCGGGAACACGGTCTACGCGCGCAGCGGCGCGGGTATCGTCCAAGATTCCGTTGCCGCCACCGAATACCAAGAAACCCTAAATAAGGCCGCGGCCGTCCTGGAAGCTTTGCGCGACGCCGCCCAGTTGGAGGAATGCTCATGATCCTCATCATTGATAACTACGATTCTTTCACCTACAACCTGGTGCAGCTGGTCGGATCTTTCCGCCCGGATGTCAAGGTGGTCCGCAATGATGCCCTGAGCGTAGCGGAGATTGATGCACTGGCCCCGGATGGCATTATTATTTCCCCCGGCCCGGGCTTCCCTCGCGATGCCGGTGTATCCATGCCGCTGGTGGAGCAACTGGCTGGAAAATACCCCATCCTCGGGGTGTGCCTGGGCCACCAGGCGATCTGCGAGGCCTTCGGCGCTACCGTGACCTACGCGGCCGAGGTGGTGCACGGCATCGCCCGGCCTGCGCGCATGGATACTTCGAGCACCCTCTTCGCGGGGTGCGAGGATGAAGAAATGGTGGCTCGCTACCATTCCCTCGCGGTGCGCGACGATACCCTAGGCGATGATCTGGCCGTGACCTCGCGCTGCGTGGGGGACGGGGAGGTCATGGCGGTGGAGCACCGCAGCTTCCCGGTCTTCGGGGTGCAATTCCATCCCGAATCGATCCTCACCCCCTGTGGGCGCACGATCATGAAGAATTTCCTCGCGCGCTGCCGGTAGCTGCGTCGTCGTACCCCTATGGTGGTACGACGGCGCGCATTAGAATCGCGGCATGACTAACGAAGCGTCTGCACCCGCGCAGCTCCCCATGCCTGAGCGGCCGTTATTGCGAGCCCGCGGGGTCGGCGCGGCTGCCGTGCTGGTGCTTTCCTGGGCGGTCATTGTGTGGACTGTGCGTCAGTCCCTGGTGCTGAACTCGTACGCAGATGGCGCTTGGTGTAGCTGGAATGCGACACGGCAGTGCCGGGTAGCTCCTTTTCCTTGGGATTATTTGCTTATTATGCTGGCCGGGATCGCGGTGGGGATAGGTGCTTGGATTGCTCTGGGGCGTTCGCTGCCGCGGGCTTCGAGTAAGTTTGGCGGTGCCCGCGGCCCGCGCAAGCAGGTACGTTACCTGGCGATAGCGGTGGAAGTGCTCGGCGCGCTCGCGGTGGTGGCGGTGGCAATATTCGGAAGCCTGGCCGCGCTCTTCGGTGGTGTGCCTGAGGGAGCCGTGGCCGGGGTGGGTCTGCTCGGCTTCGGAACTGGAATGCTCTTTTCCCTTACCCTCGCGGTGGGAACGGGTGCTTGCCGTGCGGCGTGGATGAGCGGCGGGGCGGTGGCTGTGGCCGGGGCTGGCGCGGGCGTGTTGATGGCTCCTAGCCTGATCACTGCGGGTCCCCTGGGCTTGATCATGGTGGTTATCGTTTCTTATGGGGTGATGTTGGGTGGTCTTGTTTTTGCGCGTGAAAACTGCCGGATAGAAGTCGATAAGGCGGCCGGAAACGCTGGCGGACCGGCTGGCGGATCACCGGGTTTTCTCCTGAAACTTAGCCTGGGCGTCACCGCCGTGGCGGTGGTGCTTTCCGCCTTAGGCTGGTGGCTGCTCCCTTCGCCGGCGGATCGCACCTATGTGAAGGGCGAGTCGGTAACGTTCCCGCGAGAAGTGGAAGATTCCCGGGATTCTTCTGGGGCGTCCGTACCGCGAACTACGCCTACGGGGGAGGTTTCGCCCGCGCCGGAACCTTCGCCTATTTCTGGAGTGCCGTCCAGGTCTGCACGAGATCCGCGCCCGGGCGCAATTTCGGCGCCGTGTACGTCCGCGCAGGTGGATATGAGCCGGAGCTCAGTGGATGGCGCTCTTGGTGCGCGGCAGGTGCGAATCACGCTCACCAATCGCGGCGCGACCGCGTGCTCGGTGCGGGGCATGACCGGGGTGTGGCTCTCCGATGCGGGAAGCCAGAGCGATAGCCTTCCCGGCACCGAGCTCGCGACTACCGAGCTCAGAACCACGGAAATCACCGGCGCGGACTCCAGCGCCTACGAGCGTGGAGTTGAGCTTCCTCCGGGGGACAGTGCCACGATGGAGATTGAATGGCGGGTAAGTAACTCCGGGGATGCTGGTGAGCAGCAGCTCTTAGGACTCCAACTGAGTCCTGATGGTGAAGTGATTCCCGTACCCGCGCGGAAAGGCGAGGAGACGTGGTTCGATGGCGATATTACGCTGCCCATCCGGGTAGGGGCCTGGCACTAACGCAATTATTCTTATTGGTGTGCTACTTGGACTGGGCTACCCAATCGGAGAGGTAATTGGCCTGGTGCGCGAGACCTAGCGTGCCAATAAAAACCCGGAAGAGAAGCCGGGAAAACAGGCCAGATTTGCCAAGACTCGCGGTGAAGGTGACGAAGCAACCTTCACCGGTAGCACTCGATACGGCTTCCGGATCGTCTTCCGCAAGCACAGCCAAGCGGCGGGAGTGTTTTTCGGAAGCTTTGCGCGGCCTGGACAAATCGTGCGGTTCGGAAAGCTCCCATACCGTGGGCTGACCTTCTGATCCCGCGTAACGAAGTCTCCAGCGAGCTCCTGTTGAGGAAGCATCGGTAAAACTAGCGGAGTCGAATTCTGGGGAAAGCGCGTATTCACGGATTTTACGGGCGTTGGTTGGCAGGTAGATGCGCAGCCGCGCGGTGCGCTTCACCCGGCGTGGCTGCGTGAGGGGTTTAGCTGTATCAAGCGTGGCGATGAGCTGCTCGATGTCGATTCCAGCGCGCTCCACAATCGTACGGCACGCAGCCTCATCGCGAAGCAAACGGATAGCTACGCCGCAGTGATAATCATGGCCCGGGAATTTCCCACTGAGGAATTTCCGCAGGTCTGCAGGTGGAGCGAGCTCAGCGGCGTCGTCGAAAATCTCAACGCGGGTGCGTTCACGTAACTGCACGGGCGGTAACCCAAATTCTTCGAGGCGTTCCGCGTGGAGCTGGTCAACGTGCTCACGCGCAACACGTAGCGTGAGGCCGGCGCGGGCGCAGACGCGGCTAGCGCTGCCTCCGCTGGCTAGCAGAGCGAGGAAAACATCGACGAGGCTGATCTCGTCACGCCAGGCGCGGCGTGCTTCGAAAGCGGAATTCTGGATGAGCTGCAGGGCAGCGGCGGCAGGCAGTTTCATGACGGGTTCCTTAGATCGCGCGGCAGCCCCGCCGCGTATTTGCGATGGGCTGATTGCTTGGTTACCTCCAGGCAACGGCCAATATCGCTCCAGGACATGCCCGCGCGTACCGCTTCCTCGACGTAGTACTTCGTGATGCGATCAGCCTCCACCCGCATGGCATGGGCGGCGCGCAGCTTCTCCGCAATCACCGCTGGATCTGCCGGAAGAGCGGCCACGGAATCATCCGCGTCCGCCCGCGCGCTTTGCTGAGACTTCACCTTCACGCCGTCAGTATATGCTGACGAACTTCCGTGAGGCAAGGTAGCATTACGTCCGCAGTGCGGAGGGCTGGAGTGTGAATGCAGCTGTGAATGCAACGCTCCCCGGGAACGGTCGATATTTCGGCCACTCCCGGGGAGCGTTAGTTGTTGTTTCGGTGTGATCGTGCGATCACGTTCCCGAAACTTTTTTAGCGGCGACGACGCCCAGCAGCCAGGGCCCCACCGGCAGCCACCGCGGCGGCCGCAGCTAAGAGCCCAAGCGTCACATCAGCACCGGTGTGCTGCAGCTTCTTGACCTTCTTGACCTTGGCGGGCTTGGAAGCGTCCGGCTTGTCACCCTTATTACCCTTGTCGGCATCACCGTTATCGGCCGAGGTGAGCAGCTTTACGGTCTTGTCGGCCGGGATTTGGCTCGTGGAACCATCCGGGAACGTTACCGTGACGGTTCCATCCTTGCTGACGGTGATCTGTGTGTTCTCGGGGAGATCCGGGTTGGCCTTCTTGACCTTGTCCTTGACCTGTTCACGTTCCTGATCGGTGAGGTTGGTCAGGTCCACAACTCCAGTGAGCTCGGGATCCTTGAGGGTGATCTTCTCGTTGTCCTTGAGCTTGCGGACGGTCTTGTCGGCCGGGATCTGGGTCTCAGAGCCATCCGGGAAGGTAACCGTGACGGTCCCGTCCTTGCCGACGGTGACCTGGGTGTTCTCGGGGAGATCCGGGTTGGCCTTCTTGACCTTGTCCTTGACCTGCTCCTGCTCTTCGGGCGTGAGGTTGTTCGGGTCAACCACACCGGTTACTTCGGGGTCGTTGATCTTGTTCTTCTCATTGTCTTTGAGCTGGCGAACCGTCTTCTCAGCAGGGATCTGGGTCTCAGAGCCATCCGGGAAGGTAACCGTGACGGTCCCGTCCTTGCCGACGGTGACCTGGGTGTTTTCGGGCAGGTC
>NZ_JBHNSQ010000040.1:0-494 GCF_059085665.1 Actinotignum sp. usb-actsch-213 | reverse complement strand
GCGAGTTCCACGCAGCTAACGGCAAGGTTTATCTTTCCCCGATTATTGACTGTTATGACGGGAAAGTCGTGGCCTATACGAGGGGATTACACCCAACCTCAGTGTTGGCTGATTCCTCCCTTGAAAACGCACTGGCAACCCTCCCGCACCAGCGCCTAAGCCAGCTACAAGCCGGCGAACCTGAGCACCCACTCGTGATTCATTCGGATCGGGGAGTCCACTACCGGTCTGTGTCCTGGATTGAGCTTACGCGGCGTTACGGGTTGACGCGGTCGATGTCGAAGAAGGGGTGTAGTCCGGATAACTCGGCTTGTGAGGGATTTTTCGGGCGGATGAAAACCGAGATCTATCACGGGAAGAAGTGGGCTACAACTGATGAGTTATGCGAGGCGATAGACGAGTATATGCTCTTCTATAACCAGAAACGTATTACCTTGAAGTTCGATGGTTTAACAATTATGGAACAGCGTCAAGCGGTTTTAAGCAATAATGTC
>NZ_JBHNSQ010000039.1:0-5005 GCF_059085665.1 Actinotignum sp. usb-actsch-213 | reverse complement strand
CGCAGTACCGTAATATGCCGCTTGGCAGTGTTCCAGGTTTTACGGCCCGCTTTCCGGCCTGCGATGGAGAAGGCCGTACCGACTTGCTCATCGACCTCCCCACCCTCAAAGCTGCGTAGCTCACGCACATCCCCCACAAGCCGCCCAGCCTTACCCACCAAGTGAGAGTCTCGGCGAGCGTGGATATTCGCGGCTTTTTTACTGGAGGTATCGCGGATATTCATCGACGCAAGCACGCTCACAGCCCGCTCTTCTCTGTCACGCCCACAATCCCAGCCGGGTCATTTGTGAGTGCTTGTTTGTCGTTCGACCCCCAACACCACGCCCGCCCGGCATCATTTCTCGCGCAGGTGGCGAACCGCGAAGCAACGAGTGACGTCACCCGTGCATCACCAGGGAGGGTGACCTGGCGGGCCAAGCTCGCTTTATCACCTTGGGCACCGCCCCCGAGTTGTCCGTTGTAGTCCGTACCCCAACACCACACCCCGGTGTTCGTGAGGGCGCAGGCGTGAGCATCCCCCACCGCAACATCTTTCACCTCGAGGGCTTCGAGTCCCGAGACCGGCGCCGGTGCTTGAGTATCTGAGGGTTGAGAGCCTGCTTGGCTCCACCGGTTATCACCCCAACACACCGCGCCTTGGCCGCTGCTCGCGCAGGTGGTGTCCCCACCCGCCGCCAAAACTTTCACGTCCGCATCGAAGGTGTGGGAGGCGTTCTGGCCATGGTCGCCCGCACCGATACACGAAACATCTTTGCCGCGGGCTATGCACATGTGTGCCTTGCCGGTGGCATCCAGGACGCCCACCGCAGGCGTGGGGGTGGCTTCCGGCGTCGCAGGCACTGCCGACGTCGCCGGTGTTGGTGGCTCTGACTGCGCGGCGACGTCGCCGGTTGGGTTTTTCATAACCCAGAGAGCTGCCACCATAAGCGCGAGGCATACGAGGGCGGCCCCGATAGTGAGGTTGCGAGCCAAATTCCCACGGCCGGGTAGGCCGTTCCCGCTACGTGAACGCCGCCGCCGACCACCGGCTCCTCGAGGCGGGCTGGCCTCACCACCCGCGACCGGGGCTACCGGCGACGCCGGTAGCCCCATCTCAGGTGCCACCGGAGCCATTGGTTGTGGTGGCGCTGGTACCTCACCAGCACGCACCAATCCCACCACCCGCGCAAAACCCGCCCAGGCAGCAAGCTCGGGATAAACATTCGGATGCGAGGCGATATCTTCCAGGACGCCTGGCACGCCACCTTGAGTCGTGGCAATAATATAAAGCGCATCCGCCCCAACAGTTTGATCAATCATTATCAGGCCGCCTTGTCTTCGAATTTCGTGGAAAACAACTCATAGAGCCGGCTACTGGCTGGCATCGTGTTATCGAAAGGCACCAACACCCCACCCAAGCGAAGCAAGCCGCGCCCTGGGGCTTGGTTCGTGAAAAACGCCGCCTGCTCACCCGACAACTTCAAAAGATCAGCCAGGGCTGCGCCGTCGGTTGCTTGCTGGTTGAGTAAAAACAGGCCGTCGGAGTTGGAGAGCATGAGCCGCGCGGCCTTATTCGCCAGCAGTTCCTCGATGTTCTGGGTGATACCCGTCATCGAGGCACCCCACTTCCGCACCCGCTTATACATCGCCTCAAAATAAGAGGCAGCATGAGGATTCGAAAAAAGCGTATGGAACTCGTCCACGTACACCCAGGTACGTATGCCGGCCGCGCGGTTAGTTTTGATCCGCCCCCAAATCTCCTCCAAGACAACCATCATCCCGAACGTCTGCACGTCACGAGAAAGATCGGCGGTGTCGAACACCGTCACCCTGTTCGTGCGATCAATCGAGGTGGCGCGGGCAAACCCAGAAGCACTCCCGCTGGCATAAAGCTCAAGGCCGCGGGCAAGCTCCCTACCCTCACCATCTTCTTCCTTCGAGAGCGCGTCATATAAATCTGTGAGAGTCGGCGGCGGAGCGCCGTCAGTATTCAAATAGTCACGGTAGAGCCGGGCCACGCACCGGTCGATAATCGACCGCTCCGAAGCCGAAAGCCCCGCTTCTCCGCCCAGCAGCACCTCGAGGAGGGAAAGCACGACCCCGCACTTCTCCTGAATACTCTCCCCGCCCGCGCCCTTGTCTACCTCGAGCGGATTGATCGAGTCCGGTGAGCTAGACGATACAATCACCCGGTTCGCACCCATCACCGAAGCGAGTGGCACGTATTCGCGGTCAGGGTCAATAATAAGCAGCTCATCGGTAGGACGGCGCAGGAAAGTTTGTAGCATCGAGAACTTCGCGAACTGGGACTTACCCGACCCGGTGGTACCGAGAACGAAGCCGTTGGCGTTCATGCCCCGCCGCCGATCCGCAACGATCAAGTTTTTCGAGCGCGCATTAACCCCGTAAAAATCACCGTCGTCTTCCATCAGCTCGGCCGTCGTGAACGGCACCATGACCGCTAGCGCGCCGGTCGTGAGGGTACGAAACACCGGCAATCGACACACTCCCAGTGGCAAGGTCGCCCCGAGGCCGTCGAGCTGCATATACCGCAATGTCTCCAGGTTGCATGAGTGCTTCGCGGCGAGGGTTTTCACGCGCTCAACCCGCCCCGCAAGCTCCCCCTCCGTATCTGCCCCGACAGCGATCACTATCGTGGTGCGGAACAATTTTTCGTTAGAGCGTTCAAGCTGGGTGCGTAGCTCGGTTGCTTCCTCAAACGATGCCTGCAACTCATGCGGCATAAGATCAGCACTCAAACCCTGCTTCAAGAGTCGGCGTTGCTCGTTACCCCGCTGAATATCCATCCCCGCAATCTGAGCCTTAACAAGGTCAAGGCCCTTCTTTTGCGAGAGCGGGTCAATATGAATCGACACCGCCATATCCAGGGGCAAATCAGCCAGTTCGGCGAGCAACTGGTCGGAAATAAAGGCCGGGAAATCCCGCAACACGAGGCTCTGCCAAAGCCGCCCGCCCGCGTCCACATGATCACGCCCCACATCCAGCGAGAGAGGTGCCGCCACGTCTTTCGTTGTGAGGTTACTGGCCAGGAGCTGAGCGTAATCAAACCTCGGTGCATCCGGCCGCAGGAAATACGTCATCAAGGCCAGGCGTTCACCTCCGTTTAGTTGGCGGGCCTGACAACCCTCAATCTCCCGAAGAGCAGCACTAGCGGTCGTGACCATGCGCGAAAGCGTGGTCTTAGCCTCCTCCACACCCTCCGCCTCGATAGTGAGGGTCACGTATTTACGGCTAACGCAATTATTACGCCCGGTGGCCAGGCGGGAGGAGATCAAGCTGTTGTATTCACTACGCCAATCGTCTACCCCGTCCCCACGCATAGCCAGGGCCACCCCACGCGCCAGCACTTCCTTATCCAAGACCTGGTTTACCAGCTGGATCTGCACGTGCGTCCCGGAAAGGTGTGAGTTAAGGAAGCGTGCGTATTTCTCAATCACGCCCTCCTGTACCTCGCTTGGCGCGAGAGAATAATTCACATCCGAGAGTTCAAGCGTCACCGAATAAGTGTTGCCGCCAAGCCAGGCCAGCCCGCTCTGGGTGAGCGCCTCGAAAGGAATTTTTGCTTGCACACTCCCCGGAGCAGCCGACATACCGCTAGTAGCCGCGCGCCGGCGACGCCGCCGGGGCGCGTTAGTTGTTTGTTTCGAAGGAGACGTACTCCCGACGAAGCCGGCTAGAGCGCCTGCGTCTTGCTGTTGTGTTCTTTTGCCCATCACTAAACCCCACATCATCTATCTGGTGGTAGAGGTAGCGGCGCCGCCCGAAACGGTACTCCCACGCATAACCCACATACTTTTCTGCGGGTATGCCCATCGGGCGCCACCACCCAAACATCGCCGCCGGAACCATCACCGCGAAAACGATCACGACACCGAGATCGTCAAGTCCGGCCCGCAAACAACCCCAATAAGAAAGGACAACTACCGGGAGGGCGATGCTCAACGCCCCGAGCTGACGCCACGAGAACCCAAACAAGACTTTCGGCTGGTAGGCCGTCACCTCGCGGTAAACATGAACCTCAAAAGCCATGGCTATATTGCGATGGTTTTGAAGAGCTGGGCGGCAGCCACAATCATGACCCCGCCAAGCGCCTGCCACATGCCAGTCTGGGTCTGCTGACCATCATGGCTACGCAAGCCCCCCGCCAGCGTGATCACGCCCCAAATAGCCCAAATACCACCACCTGCGGTAGCGAATTTAGTGAAGAGCTCGAGTACAGCATTCAAATCCATGGTCTTTTTCCTTTCAAAAACGAAAGCCTGATTAAGGGTGGTTATGCGGCGTGCTTCGCCACATACCCGCGCTTACGGGTAGCGGCCACGCACAGCCCGCCAGCCGTGATCGCCGCCAAAGCCAGATATGCGCTCGACGCCGAAGCGCTACCCGAATCAGCAAGCCGATGAGAAGCCGCAGCATATTTGCCCGAATACGAACCGGCAGAGCGCGCAGCGGCGCTATACACCCGCCCCTCATCGGTATCCCACTCATAAGAAGAAGACGCCTCTACGCCCGGTGCTTCATCCTCGACGCTCGGCAAAGTATCGCTACCTGCGTCAGGCGAGGGAACACCCGGCTCCGGGACAGGCTCCGGCGCAGGTTCAGGTTCAGGCGCGGGATCAGGTTCGGGGCTGGGCGGCACAGGAGCCGGCTCCTCGCCCGGCGTGGGAGGTGCAGGAGGTTCCGGCACGGGTGCCGGCTCGTCCCCCGGTTGGGGTGGCTCAGGAACATCTGGCACCGCCGGGCTGTCGTCTCCTGGCGTTGGCGGGGTATCCCCCACATCACTCGGTTCCGCCGCTCGAACGGAGGCCGTTCCCGCGTCCCTTACAAGCGGCGTCTCACCAGCCGCCACAGCCCCGGCCGTGGGAGCCGTTACTTCTGGTGCCAGCTCTGCCGCGTTGGCTGCCGGCAAAGCAAGGAAAGCCAACGTAGACACAGCAATAGCAGTCGTTGTTTTCTTCATTCTTTTACCTCACAAAAACGTTTATTTTCATGGCCACATGTTTC
>NZ_JBHNSQ010000038.1:0-3094 GCF_059085665.1 Actinotignum sp. usb-actsch-213 | reverse complement strand
CGTCGTACTTTCTTCAATAACTACGCGCGCGCATGGCGCTTCTCACGCGCAACTTTTACCTGGTACGCGATAGTGAGGAGCAGCAGCCAGGCCGGACCCACGAAAACGGCCACCCGGTAGGCATCTTGGAACAGCATGAGCACCACGCAGGCTGCGAGCGCAACCAGCACGAAAAGGCTGGAGGCCAAGCCACCGGGGAGCTTGTAGCTGAGGCTCGCCACACGTTCCGGGCCGAGTGCGGCACGGAATTTCAGCTGGGTGATCATGACCATTGTCCAGTTGATAATCCCCGCGATGAGGGCGATGGAAAGCAGATAGCCGAAAGCGAAATTCGGGAACGCGAAAACCACAATCACCGCCACCACGGTCACAGCCGAGGACGTCAAAATTCCCACGTAGGGCGTACCCGCGCGCGAAAGCGTAGCGAAAATGCGCGGGGCGTTACCCTGTTGCGCCAGCGAGTAGAGCATGCGGCCATTGGAGTACAGGCCGGAATTGTAGACGGAAAGCGCGGCGGTGAGCACCACGAAATTGAGGATATGGGCCGCGAAGGTAATCCCCACCGAGTCGAAAATCTGGACGAAGGGGCTGGCGTGCCCGTCGATGCTGCGCCACGGGATGACCGCCATAATAATGGCGAGCGAAAGCACGTAGAAAATGAGGATACGCTGAATGACCAGGTTGATAGCGCGCGGGATGGACCGGCGTGGGTCGTCTGCCTCTCCGGCGGTGATGCCGATAAGTTCAATTCCACCGAAACTAAACATGACGACGACGAAAGCGAAGGTCGCCCCCTTCAGGCCGTTGGGGAAAACAAGCTCGGCGAAAGAAGTTCCGGGCGGGACCTGGTGGGGTTCTTGGAGCCCGACAACGAGCACAAGAATCCCCAGCACAATCATTCCGATAATTGCGACGACTTTGACTAGCGCGAACCAGAATTCGAATTCGCCGAAGGCACGCACCCCGAGTAGATTGACGGCCGTAATGAAAACCAGGCAGAAAGCGGCGGTGAGCCATGTGGGAACCGTCGGGAACCAGTAGTTGATATAAAGGCCGACAACGGATAGTTCCGACATGGCCACGAAAATGTAGTTAAACCAGTAATTCCAGCCGGAGATAAAGCCGGCGCGCGGGCTCCAATACTTGTAGGCGTAATGGGAAAAGGCGCCGGGGACCGGTTCGTGCACGCTCATCTCACCCAGGGCGCGCATAACAAGATAGATCGTGCATCCGCCGATGAGGTAGACGAAGAGGATGGCCGGACCGGCCAGACTAATAGAGGAAGCCGAGCCGTAGAAGAGGCCCGTTCCGATGGCCCCGCCCAGCGCGATCATCTGAATATGGCGATTGTGGAGATCCCGGTGCAGGTGAGCTGCAGGGGAGCTGGTGTGGGTGCCGGGTGCTGCGGATGCGCCGGTAATTGGTGTTCCCGGCGCCGGAGTGCCGGATGGAACCGGCGTGGAATTCGTGGACATAGAGGTCTTTCCCGATACGTGAGGAATGTGCTTATAGCGCCTTGAGCTTATCGCCTCGGGCGCCCGGGTGGGGAATTGTGGGATATGTGGACAGCTGTGAAGGTAGTGCGGAGGGTAAAGGCGGGACAAGGTCAGGCAGAGGAGAGCGGTGTGGTGCACGAGATACGGATGGGAGAGGACTGCGGTATGCAGCACCAATTGCATAGTCACACAACGGGTGTGCCCGGCCTGAACGCCAGCTTCGGTGCGCGTGACTGCCTGGGGGACTTTGGTCAAGAAGTTGAAGAGCAAGGTATAATTAATTCGACCGATGTATCTGTGGCCTGGATAGACGATTATCTTAAATGAAATCGGAATGTTAATATGGCGCGAAATTAAAATGGAAAATCCCTCCGAGTGGCGCTAGTCACAGAGTTCCGAAAATCTCATCGTTCCCGTATATTAATAGTGCGCAATAAAGTATTGTGACTGTTGTGGCAGGTGCTTAGTAGAGTGAACGGCTGGCGAATGGGATCGGTCGATAGGACCTCTGCTAAGGGATTCATGCCATGGACATACATACATAGGAGTAGACATGCAGTTGAAGAAGATTGTGGCTGGCGCTACCTTTGGTGTCATGCTCGCCGCGGGGGGGGGGTGTAGCTTACGCTGCTCCTGCCGCGCCTGATGCACCGCAGGTGACCGCTGCCGACACCACGGCGGCTGAAAAGGCTGTGGCCGACGCGAAGGCTAAGGTTACTGCCGCGGAAGCGGAACTGAAGGCCGCTTCCGAAAAGCTTGAGAAGCTCGAAATCGCCGTCTCGAACGCGAAGGCCAAGCTGACCGAACTTGAGGTCGTCAACGCTGAACTTCCCGCGGAACTTGCGAAGGCTGAGGCTGCTTACGCGGCTCTGGCTACCGCCCAGGAAAATTACAATAAGGCTCGCGTGGCTTTCGAAGCCAACCCGAATGATGAAGCGCTTCAGAAGGCTATGGCTGATGCCAAGAAGGCCATGAACACCGCGCAGGCGGGCGTTGCGGGTCTCCGCTCGGTGGAGGATATCAAGACTGATATCGCTGACACCCCCCGTTACATCGAGATCCAGAAGGGTACCCTCAGCTACGCTGAAGAAGCCCTTGATGCGTTCCCGGGTGTTGAGGCGCTTCAGGGTGCCTACGACAAGGCCGTTGCCGAACTGGATGCCGCCCAGAAGGCTCTTGACGCTCTGAAGGGTCAGACCCCCAAGGTTGACCCGAAGAAGGACGGCGACAAGAAGGTCGATCCGAAGGCTGAGCCCAAGAAGGATGCCGAGAAGAAGGCTGATCCCAAGGCTGAGAAGAAGGCTGACCCCAAGAAGGAAGTCAAGAAGGCCGACGCCAAGAAGCTGGCCAACTCCGGTGTTGATGCCGGTGCGGCTGCCGGTGGAGCTGCTCTGCTCCTCCTGGCCGGCGGTGCTTTCGTGGCCTACCGCAAGTTTGCCTAAGCGAACCTGCCTCTGGCACTAACAACAGTTCCGAGGCTGGTTGCCACTAGGCTAATTATCCTCAACTGTTTCATCGTTTCACGCGGAATGGGTCCGGGTTTTTACCCGGGCCCATTCTGTATCCCTCTTGCGGGTATATGGGTTAATAGACAAAAG
>NZ_JBHNSQ010000037.1:0-28636 GCF_059085665.1 Actinotignum sp. usb-actsch-213 | reverse complement strand
AAAGTGGGCCATTTCCTTATTTAGACACGGTAATAAAAGACACGATAGAAAACGCCACTGAGCAGTGAGAAATATTTCGCCTGGCTATCGCAGAAAAATGGAGCGAGTGAGGAGAATCGAACTCCCATCATCAGCTTGGAAGGCTGAGGTTTTACCACTAAACTACACTCGCATACGAACGCTTGCGCGAACGCTACCCGAAGAGAATACCATCCCACCCCCAAGACTTCCACTCCGATGGCACTCTCCTGTGGCGTGGGCATCGCCGGCCGGAATCTATTACACTAGGCACGTTGCTTAGGTGCGGCCGGCAGCCTTCAGTTTTCGGCGCACGGCAACGTACATACAACCAGTACGGGACGTGGCGCAGTTTGGTAGCGCACCCGCTTTGGGAGCGGGGGGTCGCGGGTTCAAGTCCCGCCGTCCCGACCGTGCGACGTTTCGTCCAGTGCCACCTCGCCACATTTCACGAACGACGCCGCCGCCAGCTCCGCCGCGCAATTCCCACAAAATCCAAGCCGACCAGGATGTACGTCCTTGATTGACACACCCCACTCCAGCACCTACCCCAATCCATTTCAACCCCCACACCACCGACTTTTCCGCATATTTTCACGTAATTCTTATAAAGCACCCGCGTGATCAAACTTACACAACTTACCGCAGCACACCCTTTCCATAGGCCTTTCGTCCCGCTAGATTGGGTTACGTGGCGCCAGTCACGGCACCGCACTCACCAGAGCTACTCAATGAGGAGAAAAATATGAAGGCTCTTGTCTACGGAGGTCCGGGAATTAAGGAATGGAAAGAAGTTCCCGACCCGCAAATCCAGCAGCCCACCGACATCATCGTCAAGATGGAAGCAACCACGATCTGCGGTACGGACCTCCACATCCTCAAGGGTGACACCCCGGAAGTGGAACCCGGGCGCATTCTGGGCCACGAGGGAATTGGCCGCATCACCGAAGTTGGCTCGAACGTGACAAATCTCAAGGTCGGCGACCGGGTGATTCTCTCCTGCGTGAGCTCCTGCGGGCATTGCTCCTACTGCCGTACCGGAATGTACGCCCACTGCATGGATCCCGAAGGTATGCCCGGCGTCGGTTGGATCTTCGGCTACATGATTGACGGAACCCAAGCCGAATACGTGCGCGTGCCCTTCGCGGAGAATTCCGTGTACAAGATTCCGGAAGGTGTGAGTGATGCGGAGGGTATTCTCCTCTCCGATATTCTTCCTACCGGTTTCGAAATTGGGGTGCAGAACGGCAAGGTCAAGCCGGGCGATGTTGTCGCGGTGATCGGCTCGGGTCCCGTGGGGTTGGCGGCAGTGATGACGGCGCGCCTGTACGGGCCGGCCAAGGTCATCGCCATTGACCTGGATGATAAGCGCCTGGATCGCGCCCGTGATTTCGGCGCCACCCACACGGTCAATAACGGCTCCGCCGATTGGAAGGAGCAGGTTATGGCCCTGACCGATGGTTTAGGTGTCGACGTCGCCATCGAGGCGGTGGGCGTACCCGCTACCTTCGATACCTGCCTCCAGATCGTGCGCCCGGGCGGCCACGTTGCCAATGTGGGCGTGCACGGCAAACCGGTTAACCTGCCGATCGACAAGCTATGGATCGCCAATATCAATATTTCTATGGGTCTGGTTTCGACCAATACCCTGGAAATGCTGCTCAAGTTGGTGGCCGCGAAGAAGCTACCCGCCGACAAGTTCGTCACCCACGAATTCGCCTTCGAGGACATTATGGAAGCTTACGAGGCGTTCATGCACGCCTCGGATACCAACGCCCTCAAGGTTCTCATCCACTAAACCAACTTCCCACTAATGTAGTCTGTCCCCTCAAACCACCAGAACTGTCCTCGGGCTCCTAACAGCCTTCCCTCGTTCAGTAGCCCGAGGACGCATCCCCTACGGCCGGGCGCTCCCGTAAGCGCCCGGCCGTAGGGCCGTGGTGGCGCACGAAGAGTTTCTCCGCCCCGCTCAGGAGCGCGAGCCCGGCCAGGTCATTGGGCTGGTAGGGAATGGAGAGGAGCCCGCCATCCAGGGCCCGGTCGGTCAGGAAACTGGTGGAGGAAGCAGTGGCCTCCGGATGGTGCAGGTCCCACACCAGAAGACCAGCGAGGAGAGCCGCTGCGGTATCCGCGGAAAGGGGCGGGTATCCCAGCCGTTCCAGGCCGGCGTACCCAGCACGCAGCGGCTGGGAAATGAGCACTGATTCGGTGCGGGACATCGGCGCAATAGTGTAGGAAATAGTGCGGCCGGCTTCCCGTTCCACGGTGGCACGCCATCGCCCGATGCGTTTCGCGGCGGCGTAATTGGGGCCCTGGATATCTTGGAGCAGATTAACGACGCCGCCCTCGCGAGCGGGCCGCGCCCCGGAAAGTTTCGCCCAGCTGCGGATCGCCGTTCGGGAGACCCGTCCGCCGGGAAGTCCAGCGGCGCCAGCCGCTGCGGCGTCGTTCCCCGGAATCGGGTAGGCATCCGTAGGTGAACCGTACCAGGCGAAAGCGGCGTCGCTTTCTTCGCCCACCATGCGCAGCACGGCGTCCGCTCCCGCTTCCACCAGCAGGAATTTATATCCGGGCGCGTAAAGGGTATCCACCACCACGAGGTCACCGGGCAGGGAGAGGAGCCAACCTGCCACCGCATCCGGAGCGGCGGTTACATCGCCGAAACCCGGAGGCGCAATATGCAGCTTGCCGGCAGTTTCCAGAGCCCGGGCGCGGAGGGTGCGCATACGGCGCGATTCGCTGCGCCCCACTCCCGCCACCCGCGCGCCGGTGGCCAGCAGCGTGGGTGCGGGCGAAAGCTCCGCTCCGGCACCGAGCACCGCCACGGTGCGCCCCTCCAGACGCATCATCTCCGGGTTCTCCACCACCTCGGTGAGCGCGGTCAACACCCCCGGCCGCACCCGCCCCTGGGCTTCCCACAGCGCGAGGTGCTCCAGGAGCTCCGTGCCGCTCAAGTACACGTATTCCCCGCGGGCGTCCCTGCGGGTTGCCCCGCGCAGGTGTTCCGGAATCTCCCGGCCTCGGAAAGGCACGGTGAAGGGGCACGGCACCGTGGTCCCCCGGACAATTTCACCCCGGGGCGCCCCCGCGCGCGGGCGTAGCTCAGCTAGGGGCGTACCGTCATGCAAGGTGAGCGTATGGTGCACGAAGTCCAATCCGGTGCGCGCCACCTGCGCCCCGTGGGCCGGATCGTCAATGCGGGTCAGCTGCACGTAGGGCTCACGGTACGTGCGCCGCCATGGGATAGCTTCCTCAAGGGCGGTGGCAAGCGCGGTATCGCCCTCCGCAAAGACTTCCACCATGCCGCGTGAAACCGCGGTGCTCGAAGGTTTCCCTTCACGGACAGGGAGCACGATGCCGGCCTGAGCTTCGTGTAATTCCGGGCTGGTGTAGCGCAGGTGGACGAGGTCGCGTCCCGTGCGTTCCTCTACAACGGCAACGGTGCCTTCTTCCCCGACGGCGCGCAGCACCACCTTTTGGGGCAGCACCAGGGGCGCACGGAAAGTGACCTCCCCGCGTCCCGGTGCATCCCCGCGCACGCCGAGCTGGCCGCAGGCCCAAGCATCGGTAGCGGCACCGTGAAGCACGGCCCCGCTAAAGCCGAAGAGGCGTGCGGTGGCTCCGGAGAGGTGGATCGGGTTGATATCTCCGGTCAGGCGGGCCCAATGGCGCGCATCCGTGGCGGTAAAGCGCCGCTCGGCGAGGGCATGAGGACTGGCGTAGCGCAGATGCCCGTTCTCATCCACCCCGAATTCGGCACGGAAATCCAGCGCGGTGCCGGGGAAAGACGATGCTAACGGCGCCGACGGCGCAGATGGCGCGGACGGCTCGCCATGGACTGCCGGTGCGGGTGATGTCTTGGCCCGCGACTGCGCCACGTCCTCCGATTGCGCCACATCCTCCGGCTGCGGCACTTCTCCGAGCACGCGGGCGGGGCTCCCGGTGCTGCCCCGGTCCAAATAACGGGCGTTTTCCCGGTAACATACTGCGCCGTCGTACAAAATATCCGCCACAATGCGCAGCGCCGTACCTTGATCATCGCGCTCGAAACTGGCGACCAATGCCCGCACCGTAAGCGGGCGGCCAAAAGGTACGGGGCTGAGGATTTCCCACCGTAGGTCAGTGATAACAGCACCGGTGGCCACCAGGGGCAGGCGCGTATCGGCAAGAATATCGAGAGTGGGGCCTAGGCATAGTTGGTGCAGCAATGCGGCCGGGGCGTGCCCGCCCACGCCCCCACCGGCGAAACGCGCAATTGCTTCCCCCACGGCGCGCTCGGCAACCGCGTGGACTTTTACCCGCGGCAGCTCATCAGCGTGGGGAACGGCGCGGCGGCTGAGTTTTTGGCGGGCAGCGGCAGCAAGAATGGCGGCGTAGCGACGGGTTTGCATGGGGCCCCTTTCGTCGGTGTCTCTTCCATTTTAGGAAAACAGCCGCTCTCCTGCCGGCAGCACGCCAGCAGTCAGACTTGGAGTTGTCCCGTGGCCCCGTGGCGGCACTACAACACAAAAATACCCTCGTGAGGTAACCTCACGAGGGTATGCAAGCTTGAGTTTCCCACGGACTTAGTCCGAGAGCAGCCCCTTCTTGTAAGCCTTGGCCAGCTTGCGCGGGATGCGCACTTCGCGGCCCCGCACGCGGACGGTCTGGAGCTCAGTGAGCTCGGCCTTCCACTGGGAGCGACGAGAGCGGGTGTTGCTGCGGGACATCTTGCGCTTAGGTACTGCCATGTCAACCGCTCCTCTCTACTTTCCGGGCCGCCCTGCGCAGCCGCTACGAATCTTCGTGTATATCAGCATCACTGGGGACGCTTCAATAACACACAGCGAATGAGTCTACCTCATCATCTCCTCGCCGCGCCAGACCGCACGTGTGAGATATCAAGCATCACCGTCACCATGGACGGCACGGGGTGGCACGCCGGGCACGGTGCGTCACGGCGAGGATGGCGGGCACGGTGCCGCACCGCGGGGCGCGCACCCCAGGAACGGCCCCTCGCGCCCCGTATAGGCACCGGTGATGAGAGAATACCGATATGTCGGATGTGCTTTTAGAGGCCGGGGCTCGCTACGAAACCGAACTTGAGATCAAGCGTTCTCGTTTTATTACGGTGCTGGCGCGGGTTTCCACCGAGGCGGAGGCGCGCGCCGTGATTGACGGCGAAAAGCGGCGTTTCCCCGACGCCCGCCACCATTGCAGCGCCTACGTGGTGTCTATCCCCAGCAGTGCTCCGATACACCGTTCTTCTGATGATGGTGAACCCTCCGGCACCGCCGGACGCCCCATGCTCGACACCCTCCTCGGCGCAGGGATTACCGACGTCGTTGCCGTAGTCACTCGATATTTTGGTGGAACGCTGCTGGGAACAGGAGGACTGGTGCGGGCGTATTCGGATTCTGTCACCCAAGCTCTCGGCCAGGCCCAACTGGTGGAACGGCGCATTGTGCCCCGTTACCAGGCCGCCCTCCCCCATTCCGATGCCGGCAAATATGTTGCGGCTTTCTCGAGCGCCGGTTTCAACCCCGAAGTGGAGTACCACGACCACGGTGTTGAACTGCGCATATCTACTGAGCGCGGAACAGCCCTGGCCGCTATGATGGCAGAGTTGTCCGCGGGGAATGTCGGCGTCGTACAAATTGATGACGCAATTATCGAGGTCCCCTACCTGGATAAACATGACGCGACTCCTCTAAAGAGTTAAAATAAACAAAAACGGCCGCATCGTGCTGTGCCGTATCGACACACGTCAACCACTGAATGCGGTGATGCCATGAGAAGCCCCTTGCGGACGCACAAGAAAACCGGACCCAAACCGACTTTCACTGCCGATGATGCAATCGACGCAGTCTTCGATATCGGTTTGGATCGGTTCACACTCGGCCAGGTCGCCGAGAAACTCGGCGTAGCAACTTCAGCTCTCTACCGTCTTTTCAAAAGCCGCGAAGACCTCATGGAAGCATGCCTGGCGCGCGTCTCGAGCGAATATCCCGCACCGGAAGGGGATAGCGCAGATGCCTTGCTGCGTGATTATGCGAATAAAGTGTGGAAGCTCATGGATACCCATCCGGGGCTAGATCTGCTTTTCGTGCAGTTTTCCGCCACTTCACGCTTTATCGCCCCGCACCTCAACGCCCTCATTAATGCGCTCGAAGATATCGCGGGCTGGGATGTCGAAATTGGGTTGCTCGCGGTGGACACCGTAACCAATATCATTATGGCCACCCACGCGGCGGCCGCTTCGTTTAATAACGTCAAAGATGATGCCGATATTGCCCAGCCCACCCGCGGAAATATCGTATTGTTCTCCCGCCTGAAATGGCGCGACCGGGCCAACCTCGATACCAAACTCGATTTCCTCATTCCGGCTTTCGCTGCGGAGGCCGAGCGCCGCGCGCGGGAATCGGCTACCACTTCCCGCGATTAGCCGGGGTATCTGCCCAGGTCTATCCACATCTCGGGCCACGCGTATCCGCTTGCGCTCCAGAAAATACTATGGAGCAGCGGGAACAAGATAGCTCGCAGCGGCGTTAGCGTACCCGAGGAGGAAAATATGACCATTTTCAATGACGCTACTGAACTTGTGGGGCACACGCCCCTCGTCCGTATCAACAAGCTCGCGGAGGGCAGCTCCGCGGAAGTCCTCGCCAAGCTTGAGTTTTACAATCCCGCGAATTCGGTAAAAGACCGGGTGGCGGTTGCCATTATCGACGCCGCGGAAAAGTCCGGCGCATTGCGCCCCGGCGGCACCATTGTGGAGGGCACGTCCGGCAATACCGGGATCGGCCTGGCCTGGGTGGGTGCCGCGCGCGGTTACAAGGTTATTTTGACGATGCCAGCTTCCATGTCGGTGGAACGGCGCATGCTGCTGCGTGCTTTCGGGGCTCGCTTGGAGCTGACCGATCCGAAGGAAGGCATGCGCGGGGCGGTGGCACGCGCCGAAGAAATCGTGGCAACTACCGAGAACGCAATTCTGGCCAGCCAGTTCACGAACATCGCCAACCCTGCCATTCACGAAAAGACCACGGGTGAGGAAATCTGGGCGGATACCGAAGGCAAGGTGGATTACTTTGTTGCCGGTATCGGCACCGGGGGCACCATTACCGGGGCGGGGCACGCGCTGCGCCGTCACAATCCGGACGTGAAAATTATCGCGGTGGAGCCCGCCGAATCACCGCTGCTTTCCGAGGGGCGGGCCGGTTCGCACGGCATCCAGGGTATCGGAGCGAATTTCGTGCCCGAGGTGCTCGATACGGAGCTTTACAACGAAGTCATCCCGGTTCCCACCGCGAAGGCTCTTGAGGTGGCCCGCGCCGCTGCTACCTCGGAAGGCCTGCTGCTGGGTATTTCCGGAGGCGCCGCGCTCCACGCCGCCCTCGAGGTCGCCGGGCGCGAGGAAGCCGCCGGCAAGCGCATCGTCGTGATCATCCCCGATTTCGGTGAGCGCTACGCTTCCACTCCCCTTTTCGATCCCTACCGCGACTAGTGGTAGGTACCGGTACGACGGCGCAGGCCAACGTGGCACGGGAACATCAGCCCACGGCGCGGACGGCCGGCTAGAGTAGAGCCTATGGGTTTATCTCGAGCACTCCGGATGATGCGGGAAGATATTGATACAGCGCGCCGGCACGATCCGGCGGCGCGTTCCCGCTTGGAAGTGGTACTGGCTTACTCCGGCGTGCATGCCGTATGGGGGCACCGGGTGGCGCACGCGATGTGGGAGGCAACGCCGCGACTCAGGCTGCCAGCACGTCTCCTCTCCCAAGCCACCCGGTTGCTCACCGGGGTGGAAATCCACCCCGGTGCCCACATTGGCCGCCGTTTCTTCATTGACCACGGCATGGGCGTGGTCATCGGGGAAACCGCGGAGATCGGCGATGATTGCATGATCTACCACGGGGTGACCCTGGGTGGGTCATCAGCCGAACCGGTCAAACGCCATCCCACCTTGGGAAATGGCGTCATGGTGGGGGCAGGCGCGAAAATACTAGGCCCTGTCCACATTGGGGACGGTTCCCAGGTGGGCGCGAACGCCGTCGTCGTTCATGATGTGCCGGCGGAAGCGACCGCGGTGGGAATCCCCGCGCGAGTACGCACCCCGGTCCATCACGAACCACTCATTGACCCGGCAATATATATTTAGGGTCTTTTTAGGCGCCTTCGTACCGCGCGATCTGGTCGATGCGGCGCTGGTGGCGCTCATCTTCACTGAAGGGCGTCTCCAAGAAAAGCTTGACCAGGTTCCAGGCTTCTTCCGGGGTGTGCTGGCGCGCGCCGATAGAAATGACGTTGGCGTTATTGTGTTCGCGCCCGAGCTTGGCCGTATCCTCATTCCAGGCGAGGATGGCACGCACCCCGCGCACCTTATTCGCCGAAATCTGCTCGCCGTTTCCGGAGCCGCCCAGCACGATGCCCAGCGACCCGGCGTCGTCTACAACGCCCTGCCCGCAGGCAATACACGGGGCGGGGTAATCATCGAGCGCGTCATAGGTTTTGGCGCCGTGGTCCACCACTTCGTAGCCACTCTCTTCGAGCTTCTCCACCAGGAATTCCTTGAGCTCGAAACCGGCATGATCTGTTCCAATATGTACTCGCATGCAGCCATCCTATCCTATTGTGCCGCTTGTCACTTTTACTTCGGGGTGGTGCGCCGGTGGCGATGCGCTATTTAAAGTGTCGTAGGCGTCCACTACCCTGGACACATGACTGATACTGCTTTACATGCTGTGCTTTCGGGTGCTGATACTTCGGTGCGCCCCCAGGATGATCTTTTCCGTGCCGTCAATGGCACCTGGTTGCGTGAGAAGGAAATTCCGGCCGATCAGGTGTCGGTGGGTTCCTTTATCGATCTGCGTGATGAGGCTGAACTCCACGTACGTGAGCTCATTGAAAAGGCCGCGGATGCGGCAGATGCGGCGGGCGCGGCCAGTTCGGAAACGGCCGCGAATTCCGCACCGGGCGTTCCGGCGGAATCGCTGGCGAAGGTGGTGGCCCTCTACCGTTCTTTCGTTGATACCACTGCGATTAATGAGAAGGGCATCGCTCCCCTCGCCGCTGATCTTGATCCGGTGGCTAGTGCGAAAACAAAGGAAGATCTGGCGCGCGTGATCGGTGCGCTCATGCGCACCGGGGTGGATAGTTTCTTCGGGGTAGATGTCTCCCCCAGCCTGGCCAATCCCAATGTGAACGAGTTTTCTATCGGGCAGTCCGGCCTGGGCTTACCGGATGAAGCCTATTACCGCGAAGCGCAATTCGCTCCGGTCTTGAGCGCTTACCGGGATTTCGTGCCGCAACTGGCCCAGCTCGCTTTTGCTGAGAAAGCCACCGAACCCAGCGCTGCTATTACGGCCGCCGCCGGGCGCGTCATCGATGTGGAAACGAAACTCGCCGCCGCGCATATGAGCCGCACGGATGCCCGGGATATGGATAAGGTCAATAATCCAATGTCCTTCGCGGATTTCGTGGCCTCGGCCCCGCAATTCCCCTGGGCTACCGCGCTGCGCGCTATTGGTTATGACCCCGATCAGCTCGGCACCATTATTGTGACCACCCCGCAGGCCCTGCAGGCCGCCGCGCAGCTGTGGGAAGAAACCCCGCTGGAAACCTTGCAGGAATACACCCGCTGGCGCATTCTGCTCGCGCGTGCTTCCTACCTTCCCGAAGTGATCGACGCAAAGAATTTCGATTTCTACGGCAAGGTGCTCGCCGGTACCACCCAGCAGCGGGACCGCTGGAAGCGTGCGGTGCAGCTGGTCAATGGTGTGCTCGGTGAAGCGGTGGGGCAACTCTACGTGGCCTCCTATTTCCCGCCCGAACACAAAGCCACCATGGATCAACTGGTGGCGGATCTCTTGGATGCTTATCGCCTTTCCATCCGGGATCTTGACTGGATGAGCGATGCCACCAAGGAGCGCGCCCTGGCCAAGCTGGATACTTTCGCCCCGAAGATCGGCTACCCCGAAAAGTGGAAGGATTATTCCTCCATGCAGATCGGTACGGATCTGCTGGCCAATATTCGTGCGGCCTGCGAATTTGGGGTGGAGGAAAACATCGCGAAGCTCGGCAAGGAAGTTGACCGCAGCGAATGGCATATGAATCCGCAAACGGTCAACGCCTACTACAACCCGCAGTGGAATGAGATCGTATTCCCGGCGGCTATTTTGCAATGGCCTTTCTTTGAGCAGGATCGCGATGCGGCCTTCAATTACGGGGGTATTGGCGCGGTTATCGGCCACGAAATCGGGCACGGTTTCGATGACCAGGGTTCCAAGTTTGATGCGGACGGCTCCCTCAACAACTGGTGGACTGATGAGGACCGCGCGGAATTTGAGAAGCGCACCGCGGCTCTTATCGCGCAATTCAATTCCTATATTCCGGCCCAGTTGAACGGTGACGAAGCTTTCCACGTTAATGGTGAACTCACCCAGGGTGAAAACATCGGGGATTTGGGCGGCCTGTCCATCGCACTCAAGGCATATGAGATCCACCTGGAACGCGAGGGCCTCACCCTGGACAGCGCTCCGGTGATTGACGGCTACACCGGCGCGCAACGCGTCTTCCTGTCCTTCGCCAAGATCTGGCAGGGGAAGAACCGCGACGAATGGGCCCGCCAGCTCATTGCCATCGACCCGCACTCCCCGTCCGAATTCCGCTGCAATGGCACGGTCAAGAATATCGACGCCTTCGCGCAGGCTTTCGGCTTGGAAGAAGGCGATGGCCTTTACCTCGCCCCGGAAGAGCGCGTGCGTATTTGGTAAAGGTACTTCTTGCCCGTAGTCGGAGACATGCGGAAGTAGTACCACGCCGGCGCTAACGCGCGCCTAGATGCCACGGCGTACCGGCGGCGGGGTGCCGGACTGACCAGGCCCACTTATCCATGACATCTGTCATGAAGAAGTGGTGATTCTTGGCAGTTCCGGTGCCCCGCCGCCCATTTTTACACTGATGGCATGAACACAATACCCGGGGCCAACCCGCCCCATCCGGTCCCTACCGCGCACCCCGCTGTTGCGGCCCGCTCCCTCAGCCGTTCTTTCGGACAAGTGCGCGCCGTGGATAATCTGTCGCTCACGATCACTACCGGGGAAATCGTGGCACTCCTCGGCCCCAACGGAGCCGGGAAAACCACACTCCTCGATATGGTCCTCGGCTTTACCAAACCCAGCCGCGGCACCCTTGAAGTTCTCGGCCGGGATCCCGGCTCCCCGGCCCTCACCGGGCACATTGGCGCCATGTTGCAGACCGGCGGGATGCTACGCGATCTCACCGCCGCGGAAACCCTCCATTTCCTCGCTGATTGCCTTCCCTTCCATCTGCCGGTAGCTGATGTCATTGAGCGCGCCGGCATGAGCGACTTCGCCTCCCGGAAAATCGCCAAATGCTCCGGCGGCCAAATCCAGCGCATCCGTTTCGGTGCCGCGCTGCTATCAGACCCGGAGCTACTTATCCTCGATGAACCCACCGCGGGGCTGGACGCCACGGCGCGCCGTGACTTCTGGGAGCACATTCGGGCCGACGCCGCCCGCGGACGCACCATCATCTTCGCCACCCATTACCTCCAGGAAGCCCAAGATATGGCCGAGCGGGTCATCCTCATGAATAACGGCCGCATCGTAGCGGACGGGAGCGTTGCTACTATCACCGCCCAGCAACGCCACCACCTCACCGTCACCTGGAATCCGCAGGCGAGTATCACCCCGGAAGAAGTAGCCCGGCGCGCAGGCGCTGACACGGTCGAACGAGACGGTGACCTGGTGCGTTTCACCGTGGCGGATTCTGATCGGCTTGCCGCCGTGATTCTCAACGAAGGTCTCGGCTCCCATCTTCAGATTTCTGCCGCCAGCCTCGAAGATGCTTTCTTCACCCTCACGGCCTCCCCGCACACCGATTCACCCGCCACTGCGGCACCCGAAGGAGCCCGCTCATGACCACTCCCGTAACCAGTCCGGCGACACCCCGTTCCCGCACCAGTATTTTCTTCTCCTATATCCGCCACGAGCTCTGGCGAAATTTGCGGATGGTGGATTCCCTGATCTTCCTTATTGCCCTCCCCCTCGTGATCTTCGCGGTTTTCGGGGTGGCCTCACCGGGAACCGATAAGCACATTCCTGGCGGCACCATCGCCGCCTACGTCATGGTGAGCTTGGCCCTCTACGGGGCGGCCACCGCGGCGACATCCATGGCGGGCGCCGCCGCCGTGGAACATGACAGTGGCTGGGGCCGCCACCTAGCCCTCACCGGGATGCGCCGCGGGGACTATCTGGCAGGCAAAATCATTGTCAGCCTCCTCATCGCCTGCCTCCCCATCGGCGCGACCTTCCTCCTCGGTATTCTCACCACGGCGCAATTTGATACCCCCGGAATCTGGCTCGCGAGCGCCGGACTGTGCCTGGTAGGCGTATTTCCCTTCGCGTTCTTCGGTCTGGCCGTAGCCCTGGCATTACGCAGTGAAACCGCGGTGTCCATTGCCTCCGGCGTGGTGGTGCTTCTCGCTTTCCTCGGTAATCTTTTCATGCCGCTGAGCGGGGCAATGATGGAGATGGCCCGGTACACGCCCTTCTACGGGGCAGGCGTGCTGGCCCACTGGCCCCAGAACGGGGAGGTTATTATTACCGGTGCTTTCGCCACGCCGGGTATGCCAGAGCTCCTTCCCACCGAATCCTTCGCCTGGACAATCGGGAATGTGGTGGTGTGGACGCTTGTCTTCGCGGCACTGGCGCTCCTGGCCCTGCGCCGTTCGACGGTGCGGCGCTAGAGTACGGGCGCTAAGGTACGGCTAACGTGCAAGCACAGCACCGGGCACGAGCGGCGGCCGCGGCAGAGCTTCGCGACCGCTATGCTCGTTCTATGGCCCCATCCTCCGCCGCGTCGTCTCCCGCAGTCTCATCGGCCACCGCCGCGCCGCGGACCTCCGCGCCGTCCCCAGCTAGCCATTATCTCAATCGCATGTGGCGCACCGCCAACCAGATACCGGCAGCCCCCACTACTCGCCGCGAGCGCCTGACCATGCTCTTCGGCAGCGGGATCTGGCTCATCTTCCTGGTCTTTCCTTTCGCTGGAGTTCTCTTAACGCCAAGTCTCACTCCACTTGAGCGCGGCCTCGGTTACGCGGGAATCTGTGGGTTTGGACTGACCTATATTCTGATTTTCCAATTTCCGGATATGCGTCCCTCGTGGCCCCGCTGGGTATCCCTCACGTTATGGAGCATTCCGCTGCTTGCCTGCGCGGCACTTATCCGCCCTTTCCCCTTTGGCTTCGCCTACACGGCACCTTTCTTCGCGGCAATATGGATTTTTTCGCTCCCGCTCATACCCGGGATTCCGTGCGGGCTTCTCTGTTTCGCGGGCGGAGCGGCGGCCCATATCTTGGCGCCGTATGATTTCGTGTGGGCAGCGTTTCTGGGCAGCATTATTATCCCGATGATCCCCATTCTCATCTCTCGCTTGCTGGAAGAATTTGCCGCGCGGTCGGCACGGATGCGCGCGGAGCTCATCCTTTCGGAGCAGCGCTCCGAGCTGGCCTCCGTGGTTCATGATGTGCTGGGGCATTCGCTGACCGCCATCACCGTGAAAACTCAATTGGCCTCGCGACTAATGGAGACCAACCCGGATGCGGCGCGTGCCGAATTAGAAGAAAGTCTCAAAATTTCGCGCGATGCTATCGACACGGTGCGGGCCACCGTGACCGACCTGCGCCAGCCCACTCTTGCTGCCGAGCTGGATTCCGCCTACGCACTGCTCCGTTCCGCGCGTATCGCCGCGCATATCACGCCTCCCCCGGAACTTCCCCTCCTCACCGCCCAGCTTTTCGCGTGGGTGGTGCGGGAAGCGGTCACGAATACGGTGCGCCATTCGGGTGCGCGCACCTGCACCATCACTATTGAGGACGGGGAGAGTGGCGCGCGCTTGCGGGTGGAGGACGACGGCGTAGGTATCCCCGCGGGGGCTCCGGCAGGCACCGGACTGACCGGGCTGCGCGAGCGCGTAGAAGCTGCCGGTGGAACCATAACGATTACCCGACTGGAGCCGGGAACCCGCGTGGAGGTGAGCATATGAACAACGCCGCGCAGCTAGGCAACGGTGCGGCCTCCAACAGCAGTTCGCAAATGAGCACCGGGACGACTACGGGGCGCCACCGCCCCATCCGGGTAGTGCTCGCCGATGATCAGCGAATGGTGCGCGAAGCATTGGCGGCGCTCCTCAACCTGGAAGAGGATATCGAGATAGTGGCGCAGCTGGAAGATGGCAGCGCCGTCGTTCCCACCGTGACGGAAACCTGCGCCGATATTGCGCTCCTCGATATCGAAATGCCGCATGTGGATGGAATTGCGGCCGCGCAAGCACTGCAGGCGGCGGGGGCCGGCTGCGGCGTCGTTATTGTGACGACCTTTGGGCGTGCCGGGTATTTGCAGCGTGCCATGGCGGCCGGGGCGCGCGGTTTCGTTGTTAAAGATGCGCCGGCCGAGGAACTCGCCGCGGCGCTGCGCACCGTTGCCGGCGGCGGCTACGCTATCGATCCGCAGCTGGCCGCGCAGGCCTTGCAGATGGGGCCCAATCCGCTCACCGAACGCGAAGGAGATGTGCTGCGCCTGGCGCTCAGCGGGGCGACCGTGAAAAGCATGGCCGCGCAACTGTATTTATCGCAGGGGACGGTGCGTAATCACCTCTCGGCCGCTATCGGGAAAACGGGGGCGAGCACCCGTACCGAGGCAGCGCAGCTCGCCCGGGCCCGCGGGTGGATCTAAAGCGCACCCGCGGGGGTGACGGTGCACCGGGGCGGAGCGACCAGCGCCCCCGCAGGAAGCACCAACAAGACACCCGGGCGGAGCTACAGACTGGTAGTCGGATAGCTACCTAGTCGAAAATTGGCCCCGTGGTACGCGAGCGCTTGAGCTCGAAGAAACCGGGGGTGCGAGCTAGGGCGAGGCAGCCGTCCCAGAGGGCGAAGGCGGCCTCGCCGTGCGGGGCCGGGGAGATCACGGGGCCGAAGAAGGCCACGCCGTCGAATGAAATAATGGGCACGCCCACCTCGTCCCCCACGAGCGCCAGCCCGGCCGCCACGCTCTCACGTAGCGCGGCGTCGTAATGTGCGGCGTCGTTCAAATACTCGCTACCTTCACCGAGAGCAGCGAGCACCTCGGCAAGAATCTCGCGCCCCACGGGGCGCCGGTCTTCATGAATAGCCTGGCCCAGAGCGGCGTAGAACTCGCCGACTTTTTCGTTACCTTCAAGCTGGGCAATTTTCATGGCGACAAGCGCTGTTTCGCGGCCCTCTTCCACATGGGCGCGGTACTCCTCCGAAATATCCTTGCCCTCATTGAGAATGGCGAGGGAGAAGGGGCGCCAGGTGACGGTGAAATCACGAGCAGCGGCGACCTCCGCGACCCAGCGGGAAGTGATCCACGTCCACGGGCATGTTGCATCAAACCAAAATTCAACCTGAGTACTCATGGTTCTATCCAAGCGTGAAAGCGGGCGCCGTGGGCCGCCTCGCGCCATAAGCGAAACTGGAACGGGGCGGCGGGCGGCATGAGAACGGTGCGGCAGAAAGCGGGCATGGCGGGCAAGGACGCTCCAGAACCGGTAGGATTTCACGTAAATTGTGCTGAAAGCCAAGGAAAGGAAGCTTGATGGCCGGGACTAATCTCACCCGCGCAGAAGCTGCGGAGCGCGCACAGATCGTCGCAACGCAGAATTACCGCATTGAACTTGATCTGACCACCGGGGAGGAAACCTTCGCGGCGGTGACCGAAATTGATTTTGAAGCAACGCCGGGTGCCGATACGTTCCTCGACCTCATCGCGAAGTCGGTGGAGCGCGTAGTGCTTAACGGCGCGGAGCTTGACCCGGCCAGCTACCAGGATTCGCGCCTGCCGCTGCCCAACCTGGCCGCGCAGAATACAGTGCGGGTGGAATCCACCCAGTACTACTCGCGCACCGGCGAGGGCCTGCACCGTTACGTGGATCCGGCCGACGGCGAGGTCTACCTCTACTCGCAGTTTGAGGTGGCGGACGCCCGGCGAGTCTTCGCGAATTTTGAGCAGCCTGATCTCAAGGCGAATTTCACTTTCACGGTGACCGCTCCGGAGAACTGGAAGGTCTTCTCCGTGTCCCCCACCCCGGAGCCGGTTGCCCTGGGTGAAGGCAAGGCACGCTGGGATTTCACCCCCACCGAGCGCCTGTCCACCTACCTGGTGGCGATTGTGGCCGGTCCCTACGAGGGCGTGGAAGGCGAACCCTTCCACTCCATTGACGGGCGCGATATTCCGCTGGGTGTGTACGCGCGTAAGTCGCTGGCGCCCTACCTGGATGCCGATGAGATTTTCACCATCACCCGCCAGGGCTTCGACTACTACGAAGCCAATTACGGCCATCCCTACCCGTTCCGCAAGTACGACCAGGTGTTCTGCCCCGAATACAATGCCGGGGCCATGGAGCACCCGGGCCTGGTGACCATCGTGGAAACCTATGTGTTCCGCACCAAGCCCACCGGCGCAATCATCGACCGGCGCACCATCACCATCCTGCACGAACAGGCCCATATGTGGTTCGGTGACCTCGTCACCATGAAGTGGTGGGATGACCTGTGGCTCAACGAATCTTTCGCGGAGTTCATGAGCCACCTGGCCGCTGCCAATAACACCCGGTGGAAGGATGCCTGGACCACCTTCCTCGCGTCCGAAAAGACCTGGGCGATCCAGCAGGACCAGCTGCCCTCCACCCACCCGATTGCCGCCGATATTCGCGATCTGGAAGATGTGCTCGTCAATTTTGACGGCATCACCTACGGCAAGGGTGCCTCCGTGCTCAAGCAGCTGGTCGCTTACGTGGGTCAGGAACAATTCTTGGCCGGGGTGCGCGCTTATATTGCTAAGCACAAGTGGGGCAATGCTACCCTCACCGATTTGCTCACCGAGCTGGAAGCTTCCTCCGGGCGCGATCTCAAGGAATGGACCCGGGTATGGCTGGAAGAATCCGGCGTCAATACCCTGCGTCCCGAAGTCGAATCGAGCAGCGGGGTGATTGACCGCCTCACCGTGGTCCAGACGAATGACGCGAACTCCTCGCTACGCCCGCACCGTATCCGCATCGCCGGATACGACCTGGACGGGGACGCGCTGCGCTGCGTGAAGTCCGAATGGGTGGATATTGCCGGTGAACGCACCGAGATCGCCTCCTTTGCGGGAGCGGAACGCCCCGACCTTATTCTCCTCAACAGCCAGGATTGGGGTTACGCCAAGATCCGTTTCGATGCTGATTCTTTCCGGGTAGCGCTGGAGAACCTCGACAAGTTTGATAACCACCTGGATCGCTCCGTGGTGGTCTTTGCGGCCATGGATATGATGCGTGACGGTGAACTCGACGCCCACACTTACGCCGATATCGCGCTGGCCGTGTTGGCGGACGAAACCGATGGGACCGTGCTGCGCGTGGTGCTCGGGTCCCTACATTCCGCGGTTGAGCTGTACTCCAACCCGGCAACCCGCGTGGAGTTCGCGGCTGCTGTTTCCGAGCGTATTTTCGAATTGGCGCTGACCGCCGCGCCGGGTTCGGACCGACAGCTCCAGCTCATGGGTGCGGCGATGCGTCGGGCCGTGAGTGAAGAACAGCTCGCTCTTATTGCCGGGTGGCGCGACGGCGTGGCCGTTCCGGAAGGGTACGACGTCGACCAGGAAGTGCGCTGGAATATTCTCATCGCATTGGCGGCGAATGGGAGGGCCGATCAGGCCGCTATCGATGCTGAATTCGCCCGCGATTCTTCCTCCTTCGGGCAGATTTTCGCGGCGCAGGCCGAAGGTGCGCTGCCTGATAGTGCGGCTAAGGAGAAGGTCTGGGAAGAAATTGTGCATCCGGAGACCAATACGCGCCAGCGCAACCTGGCCCTGGGCACCGGGCGGTCCTCCGCGGAAAGCGTGCGTGCCTACGCGGAGAAGTACTTCGCGGTGGCCAAGGATATGTGGGATAACAATTCGGTGGAAATCGCCTCGAATATGCTCGAGTACGCTTACCCGGCCCAGCTGGCCGGCCGTACTGACCTCGGGGTTGATCTGCTGGCCCTCGGTCAGGAATGGCTGGCTACCACGGATGCGGCGCCGGCCTGCCGGCGTATCGTCTCCGAAGTGGTGGATGGCACCGCCCGCGCGGTGCGCAACCAGGAGGCTGACCGGAAAGCTGGGAACTAGGCCGTAGCCCGCTGGCGTTGCGCCGTCGCCGATAAGCGGTAACCGGATGTCGGTAACTGGTAGACACGATAGCGCAGGCCGCTAAGCCGGTCCTAAAGATGCACAGTGCCGGGGTGATCATCCTAGTGAGGTGACCACCCCGGCACTTGCCGTTTACCGTTAGTTAGCGACAGCTGGTACGATCCAGCTCGCTACTGCACTGAGGAATAACCCAGGAACCAACCTAGGATCAGCCCTGCAGATACGGATCACAGATCGCGTTCCGTCAGCGAGTAAGAGAATAGAGCCTCACGCTCGACGCGTTCCCAATCCATATCAACACCAAGACCCGGAGTATCGCTTGCGACGATATTTCCTTCCTCATCGATTCGGAGCGGATTCGTGGCGGCGTATTCCATCGGTTCAATCGGGAGGGCCTGCTCGAAGAAACGGCAGTTCCCCATTCCTAGCATGAGGCTAAGATTCGCTGCTTGCGAGAGCGAGTAGCCCCAGGACTGCAACTCAACCTGCATGCCGTGGGCCTTGGCTAGGGACATAATATGCCGCGTTCCGGTAATACCACCGGCGAGCGTGGCATCAACCCGCAGATGATCCCAGGCTTCTCGGCTAATCCCTTGAGCGATTAACCCACCACTGAGAATCTCGTTGCCCGCGGGAATGATCTCGATATCAAGCTTGCGACGCAACCACTGGTAGCCTTCCAGATCGGAATCTCCCAGGGGCGCTTCGAACCATAGGTAACCAAGCTCTTGGAGTCTCTTGCCCACCCTGAGTGCCTCGGTCCGGTCGTACCGGCCTTCCACATCAAGCATCCATGTCACATCACGGTCCCCGAAGGCTTTCGCCATCTCATCGACAAGCACAAGGTCCTTATCCGGAATGCACCAGGTATGGAATTTGATGGCACGGTAGCCTGCATCCAAGTATTCCGCGACCTTCTCCAGGTATTCGTCAATAGTGAAGAAGAAGGGGGTACTGGCATAGGCTGGGATGGACCGTTTTGCGCCGCCCAGGAGCTGGTACAGCGGGAGATCCGCGGCTTTGGCAGTCAGATCCCACAGCGCGATATCGAGCGGTGCGACTGAGAGTGGAATCATCGAAGCGCAGCGATTCGCCATGATTTTGTACAGAGCCTCACGGTTCACCGCATCTTTACCAAGAATGGACGGGGCCACGTGGCGAATAGCGTTGCCCAGGGCAACGTCCACGCCGCCTTCGGTCCACGAGATCGCGCCGCCCACCCCGTAGGTATCTTGGCTGCGCACCCGCACCACGGTATTTGTCACATGCAGCTCATCGTAATAGGACGAGGTGCGGTACAGAGCTTCGGGATTTGTCAGGACGTATACATCAATCTGATCAACCGGTAGCTGTAAGGTCATGTCTTTCTCCTTAGATATGTCAACCTTCGTTGGTTGGTTTTCTTCTTTTAGGACGGGATCTCCACCCGATATCGGGTAATGAGATCTTCGTTCAGTTCTATGCCCAAGCCCGGGGTGTCCCGAACTGGGATTTGCCCGTTTTCCAGGGTGAGCGGATTGGATACCAGATCGGTGAATAGCGGGCTGGTGCTCTGGGAGTATTCGATCAAATCGCCTCCCGGGAGTGCAGCCAGGAATTGCGCGGTTGCGGCAAGCAGAATACCGGTGCTGAACCCGTGCGGCACTACCCGGGTGCCCTGTTGCTCAGCCAACGCGGCGATCTTACGCATCTCGGTGATTCCTCCGGCCCGCGTAATATCCGGTTGCACAATATCCGGCCGGGAATTTCGGATAAATTCGTCGAATTCCGCGAGAGTTGACAACGGTTCCCCGCCCGAAATCGGCACGGCAACAGATTCCCCTAGCCTCCTCAGCGCGGCATGGTTATCAACATAAATCGGCTCCTCTACCCACATGAGTCCGTAATCACGCAGGCGTGCTATCTGTTCCGAGGCATAGCGCACGTTTTTCCAGCGATAGACCAAGTCCAGCGCAAGGCCAACGTTATCGCCGATTGTCCGCCGGACCGCTGCTACCACTTTTTCATCATGCTCCGGCTCAAGGCCGAAGTGAGCCCCGCCCATCTTGATATCACGGAAGCCACGGCCGATAATTTCAGCGCTGATACGCTCATTTTCCGCGATATCATCCGAGGGAATGAAAGTTCCATACGCCGGGATGGCATCACGTACTTTTCCGCCTAAGAGCCGGTGAATAGGAACTCCATAATATTGCGAGGCGATATCCCACAGGGCAATATCAATCGCACTGATAGCATGAATGACGGCACCACGGCGTCCAAAATATGATGACTCATCAAACATCTTGCGCCACAGACGATCAATATCAAGCGGGTTCTCGCCCAGAAGGATCGAACGCAATCCCCTACTGGTGGAGTGTGATTCCGGAGTTTCAACAATGGCTTTGAGCACCGCAGGCGAACTATCGGATTCGCCAATTCCGGTTATCCCCTGATCGGTATGAACCCGAATGAGAAAAGCATCTTCACCCCATTCGCACGGCTCGTTTAGCGCCGGGACTCTCAGCCATATAGCCTCAACATCCGTAATAACTATGCTCATTGGGTACCTCCTGCTTCGAGATCGGTTGCGACCCGGCCTTCGGATTCGCCTTTATCTAAGGGAAGTGTGATTTCTCCGGTCTTCGCATCAAAGTATTTCAGGTCTCGCCTGAGCCATTTGATTAATCCGTAGATCTGGAGCGCTAGCAGGATAACGAACGGGACCGCGGTGAGCGTCAATCCGGTCTTGAGTGTTTCTAGATTGGCGTTGATCGCGATCATCGCGAAGGGAATCGCACTGAGCATAAGCACCCAGAACATTCTGAGGATACGGGCCGGATCCTTACCTGCCGGAAGATTGCGTGTACTGACGGTCGAAATCGTGAAAGCCGTGGCGTCAAGGTGCGAAGAAAGGAAGAGCAGCATGATGATGAAGTACACGATGGCGAAGATGGTACCCACGGGGAGATTCGCCAAGAGTGCCGCAACCGCGGATTCACCGCTATCTTCCACCAAGATCTTCGGGGCATTAATGCCGCCACTCACCAATTCGTGAATCGAGTAACTGGATAGAACTCCGAAAACGAACATGATTCCTGCCGCGCCACCACCGACAAGGCCGAACACAACCTGCCTGATAGTTCTTCCCCGCGAGACACGAGCAATGAAAATAGCTACGCCCGGAAGGTAGGACATCCAGTACAGCCAGTAGAAAACAGTCCAGTCGCGGGGGAAACTACCCCCGCCCACCGGATCGGTGAAGAGGGACATATGTACGAAGTTCTGGATTTCCAGTCCCATGGCATTTGTTGCGTTGAGAGCAATGAATTCCGTTGGGCCGATGATGAGAACCACGAATGCGAAGAGGAAGACGCCAACGACGGCGGCTCGGGCCAGTTTTTGCAATCCAGATGTCAATCCCGCATACGAGCTCAATCCAAAGAGCAGGGACGAGAACAGCAGAATAACCGTCTTGAGAATCAGGGAGTTCGAAATTCCGAAGATTCCAGAAAGACCAGCGGAAATGGTATTAACAGTTACCGTGACCGTGAGGATGAGGCCACCAAAGGTCGTGAATAGGAAAATAATATCGATGACGCGGCCGAGCCAGCCTTTCGCTTTGACCCGTCCGTTACTGACCGCTTCCATATTACCGGCGTAACTGAGGTGCTTTCCGCGCCGAATATGGAAGTAGTAGGCCATCGCGATGCCGGCAATAACGTACATCGCCCACGGTGTGGGTCCCCAATGGAAGAAAGCATAGGCCAGACTCTGGTCCAACGCTTCACGCGAGTGGGCTTCAAGGTTGAGACCCGGAGTGTTGTAATAATAGGCCCATTCCATAAAGGCCCAGTACATTGTTGCGGAACCGAGTCCCGCACTGATGAACATAAATAGCCAGCTAGGCGTTGAATATTCCGGTTTTCCGGAACCCAGTTTCACAGAGCCAATACGGGAACAGGCAAGGACCAATGCCATGGCTACGCAGAAGAATCCGAGAACCTGAATGGGAACCCCGAAGATTCGGGTGGAGCCATTAAAAAGTGTACTTGCGCCATTTTGGGCCTCATCTGGCCACATTAATAATGCGATAACAACAAGGGCTACAACGATGATTGACCCAATAACGAGAACATAATCAGGGCGGGATTTTACACCGTCGGTCGCGGTGGCGGCAGACGATTTATCCCTCAACTTTTTCTCCGACATGGAAATCTCCTTTGATTATCCAGACGACAGCGAGGAATTCTTATTTATTCAATTGAGATAATCGAGATACGGTTTATTCGTTTCGATAATGTGCCGACCGAGCGCCTTTAGACTCTCCTCCTTATTGCCCGTTCGGAAAACTCGAAGTAATTCACGATGGTCTTCAACGAAGGTCGGCAAGGCACCTGATCTACCTGTCTGCAAAGCAAAATGCATGCGAATTCGCGGATCAATAGCATCCCAGACACTCCGAACGGTATCGGATTGGGCCGCATCAACAATGAGACCGTGGAAAGCAATATCGGCTTCGTTGAAAGCGTCAATATCACGATCTAACACCGCTCTATCCATCAAACGCACCAGGTTCTCCGCCTCGTCAAAGTAGTCAGAGTCCAAAGCGTCAAAAGCTTCGCCGAGTGCAAACTGTTCCGTTTGCACCCGCAGGGGAAGAAGTAGCCCCTCCACCTCACGGCGCGAGATAGAAGCCACCACGGTTCCCGTATACGGAGTAGCCACCAAGAGGCCCTGCAGCTCGAGAACCACAAGAGCCTCACGCACCACGGTACGGCTCACCCCGTAGGTCTCACAGATTTCTTGCTCGATAACGCGGCTTTTTGGCTCGAGTTTTCCGGTAAGAATCTTCTTACGCAATTCTTGGACAAGACGATCTTTCATCGACAGTCGCACCAGTCGCGCCATAACAGCCTCCTTCGTTAGCGTCGATTGTATACAATCCACAATCTACTGTCTAGAGAGATGTGCTACACCGCGCGGGTACCTACCCTCAAAATCAAACCCCCACGCACCACCGTGGGGAATATCGCATATTCCCGAATATTTATATCATCACATTTCTCAATATCCTTTTATTAATTCGCTATAAACTTGTGGTGCGTACCGTATATATCCAAGGAAGAGGAAGGTACCCCGATGAAGCACCCGAGTTACCTGGCTGTTGCCGCCGCTGCGGCCACAGCCATTTTTATTCCCGCCGCGGCGCTCGCTGCCCCGGCCACACCAGCGGCACCTACGACCAATCTTTCCCGCGTGGATGCGGAGAAAACTGCGGATAGGGACAAGGCTGCACAAGATAAGGCCGCCGCGGAAGCTGAGCTTGCTCGGGTTACCGCTGATCTCGCTGCGGAGCAGGACAAGCTTCCGAAGCTGGAAGAATCCCTGACCACCGCCCGGCAGCGCCTGGCGGACCAGGAGGCTCCCCTCGCACCACTTCTGGCCCAGCAGCAGGAACTGACAACCGAATGCGGCAAGCTCGACACCGCTGGAGCTAACCAGGAAAAGAAGCTGGCGCAGCTTCGGACTACGCTCAAGGAAGTTCAGGAAACCGAGTACGCCACCATCGACGAGAAAAACGCACTGGTCGTCAAGCGCAGCAAGATGCAGCAGGCCGGGGCAGATGTGACGGATATCAGCGCCCAGATTGACGCGCTGGAAAAGAAGCTCGAGCAACTGCGCACTCAACAGCAGCAGCTCAATACCCAGATTTATGAGCTTCAGCCGCTTATCGAGGAGCTGCGGGGCGCACAGGGGCAGTGTCCGGTTATGCAAGCTGAGCTTGCCCAGCAAATCAAGGATGCGCAGGCGGCAGCCGCTCCGGCCCGCACGGATGTCGCAGAAAAAGCGAAGGTGCTCGAAGCAGCGCAGGCCCGCGTGGCTACTCTCAGCGAACGTGCCGCCGCGCTCAACAAGAAGATCGCGGAGCTCACCGAGATCCTTGCGCGCCCGCTTCCCACGCTGCCGGCACAGCCGGAGCAGCCGGCCCCGTCGGCTCCGGTTGAACCGGCACAGCCTTCCGCGCCAGTTGTTCCGACGACGCCGCCCACCGGCCCAGCGGCCACCCCGACCGTCACGGGCACCCCGGCAGCTCCCTCCACCGCGGCCGCTCCGACAGCCGCGACTCCCGCCGCATCCCCGGCAGCAGCAACGCCCAAGGCCAGCGCATCCAAGCCGCAGCTAGCCCACTCCGGTGCGGAGCTGGGCGGCGCTATTGGCGCGGCTACGGTGCTCCTCGGCGCAGGTGGGGCGCTGGCGCTCCGGCGTGTACGTAACTAAGCACCAGTCCGGTATCTAGCGGGAAAGCGCGATACCTCGAATACAAGCCGAAGCGGCGGATACCCACAGATATCCGCCGCTTCGCTTATTGTGTGCTGGTGCTTTACACGGTGCCGCACCGTCCCTTAACGCAAGGCGCGCGGGAGCCGGGCGCCGTCGTTGTCAAAAGCGGAGAGGGGGTAGCAGGTGACCTGGAGATCGCCGCTCACCTCCATCCGCACCTGCCCGCGCGGGTAAATGCGCTGGGTGAAGGATGCGGTGTTCTCCTGGAAGAGTTCCACCAGGGAACCATCCATCCATAGCGAGGCCGGCGCGTGCACAGCCGCGGTGAAGAGCACTTCATTAGTTTCCGAATCGCGCAGCGAGATGGTGCCGCTGCCCGCCAGATCCAGGGAGAAGGAGCGCAGCTCAGGCAGTTCGGTCACGACCTCACCCTCCCCCTCGCGCAGCGCGAAGATTTCGGGAGCCGGCTGGGTCCACACGCGACCGTCGGAAATACGCACCTGGCGCGGGTAGGTCAGCGCACCGTTATAGCCCGACGCGTCGATATCGGCATCGGTACGGTCCGAGCCTTCCCAGGTCCAACCCCAAGCGAGCACGCGGTCCCCGTCCACCACGCACTGCGGCGCGTAGAAGTCCGGCCCGGCATCGAATTCACCGCCGGCACGGGGCACGAAGCGCGGGTATCCGGCACTCATATCCAGATCACCCACCAGGTAGGCCACCCCGGTGAGGTGGTCCATGAGCGTTTCCGCTTCCACCCACTGGGAAACGATAAGTACCCACGCGTCTCCCACCTGGATGAGCTGGGGGCATTCCCAGATAGAGGCCGGTGCGTAGATGGAGGCAAGCGGGTCGTCGCCCACCAGGAGGGTGTCCAGGTAGCGCCAGTTGCGCCAATCGGAGCATTCGTAGAGGAAGATCACGGGGGTGCCGTCCTCAAAGCCGCCACCGTGGATGGCGTAGGTTGTGCCCTCCACCTGGAAAATGAAGGGGTCGCGCATGGCGCGTACGTTTTCGATGGGCGGCATGGTGGCGACGACGGCGGTGGGCTCCCAGCCGCTCCGGTCAGCGTTTTCCTCGGCTAGGACCGTCACGGAGGGACCATCCCCGCGGGTGACGGCAGTGTAGAGCAGCGAGGAGACGCCCTCGTGCACGGTGCCCACGCCGGACCAGCAGCCGGCCGAATCGGGCTGGCCGGGGCGCGGCTTGAGGGCGATGGGCTGCGCCGTCCAATTGACGAGGTCGGTGGAGGTGGCATGCCCCCAATGGATGTGGTCGTGCCAGGGCGCCTTGGGGTTGTACTGGTAGAACATATGCCAGGTATCGCCCACCTTGTGGATACCGTTGGGGTCGTTGACCCACCCGAAGTTCGGGCGTACGTGCAGGGCGGGGAAGAAACGATCGGGGAAGTGATCGAGTTGTGTCATGATTGCCTCCTTTGTTGAGGGGGTTGGGGGCGGCGTGGCGGCCAGCGGGGAGCGACTGTGTCCCTCATCGTTGAGGAGGGCACGATCGGGTACCCAGCCGGCGTGACGGCGCCCGTGGGCTGCGGCGTAGAGCCGATGTTGGTCGGTTCCCGCCGTTGAGCTTTCCTGCGGCGCCGTGGGGCAGCCGCAGCTCGGCCCGGTGATGACGGTGCAGGGCACCAGTCGGGTACGGTGGCGCTCCGCGGCGGCATCCGAATCACCGAGCAGGCGGGTTATTTCGGTAATGGCGCGCTCGGCAACCTCTTCTACCGGGTCAACGGCGCGCAGGAATGATTGGGCTTCAGGCAAATGCGAGTCATCGAAAACGGCCAGGCGGATATCGCGGCCGGGCAGCAGCCCGCGGCGCCGTATCTCAGCCATGGCGGGCACGCACATAGCGGAGCTGCCCAGTACCAGGGCGTCAATATGGGCGCAGGAGTCGAGCACCTGGGCGATCTGACGGCGCACCGCTCGCGGGGAGGAATGGGCGCCCACCAGCTGGTGGCGGGTCACCCGGTGGCCCCGTTCCACCAGGGCTTCCTCGAAGCCGCGCATATGCTGCGAGCCGTTGGCGATGCGCCGGTCCGGGTAGAAGAGCACCGGGTAGCGCACCCCGTGGTCGAGGAGGTGTGCGGTGATATCGCGGATCCCCTGCTGGTAGTCCGTGCTTACCTGCGGAGCCACCACGGCGGGGTCATTCCCGTTGACCACCGCGAACGGGATGGCGTGGCGGCGCAGCCGGGGCAGTGAATGCCGGCGCCATCCGGGCACGGGGCTGATAATAACCGCGTCCAGACGGTGCGCGATGAGGGCGCTGAGCGCCGCTTCTTCGGTATGCACATTCGCCCCGGTATCCAGCAGGAAGGGCACCAGGCCGGCGTCGGTGGCCTGGCGGGCCATTTCCAGGGCCACGGCCGTGCCCCCGGCGTTGCCCAGCAGGGTTCCCACAATGGCGATTCCGGGCGAGGCACCGGCGCGCAGGGAGCGGACGGTACGCGGACTCGAATAGCCCAGCTCCGCTGCCGCCTCGAGCACCCGCATCCGGGTGGATTCGGCCACCCTCCGGGTCCCGTTGAGCACGTGGGACACCGTGGTGATTGACACCCCGGCGCGGCTCGCCACGTCTTTCATCCCTACGCCCGCCATTGTTCCTCCTTACTTTCTTTTACGACGACGCCGGCGGCCCGCTGCGCGGGCCGCGCCAGGGGCGCCGCCCGGGCTATACGTCTTCGAGAAGAGTTCCCTTCGTCTCCGGCATCATAGTCCGTGACCAGATGACCGCGCCGAGCATGCACGCAGCGTAGAAGAGGAAGGTGAAGGTCATCGAGGCTTGGAACATCACCGGGAAGGTGCCGGAAATGATCGCGGCGGAAACCCAGTGAGCGGCTGAACCAACGGCCTGCCCGTTCGCACGGTGGGCCGGCGGGAAGATCTCCGAGATGAAAACCCACAGTACCGAACCAATACCGACCGCGAGCGCGGCGATGAACACGATGATGAGCACCAGCACGATAATGCCGGTGGTGGTGGACAGTTCCGAGCCGTTGAAGTAGAAGATTCCGGCGATGGCCAGCAGCGCCACCAGGTCAATGCCCGCGCCCAGGGTCACCAGTGGGCGGCGCCCCACTTTATCCACGAGGGAACGCCCCAGCAGGGTGAAGGCTAGGTTGGTGAGCCCCACCAGGATGGAGGAAGCGAAGGCGGCGTCGCCGGCGATGCCGGCCGACTGGAGCAAGGACGGTGCGTAGTAGAGCACCGCGTTGGTACCCGCGAACTGGGAGAAGAAGGCGATGAGGATCGCCATGGTGATGGGGCGGGCGGTGCGCTTGGAGAAGAAAGGCTCGGTTGCCGCGGCGTGCGGGGCAGCATTGTGCATATTTTCCATCACCTGGGCGGCTTCGTTCTTACCCCACAGGTCTTCCATGACGCGCAGTGATTCGGAGTCGCGCCCGCGGGTGTAGAGCCAGCGCGGGCTTTCCGGGATGAAGTAGCACACCGCGAGGAAGATAAGGGAGGGTACCGCCTGAATACCGAGCATCCAGCGCCAGCCCAGTTCCACCGGCATCATCTTGACGATGATGTAATTGGAGAAGTAGGACACCACGATGCCGATCACGATATTAAGCTGCACCGTGGCCACCAGTTTTCCGCGCCGTGCCGCCGGGGAAATCTCCGCTGTATACAGCGGGGCGATCACCGAGGATGCCCCCACCGCGATTCCGCCGAGCATGCGGAAGATGAGGAAGAATACCCAGCTATTGGCCACCGCCACGCATACAGAGGTGATGAGGTAGAGGGCCGCCACACCCTTGAGGACGGGGCGCCGGCCCCATTTATCGGCCGGGATGCCACCGAAAAGCGCCCCGATAATGGTGCCGATAAGGGCGCAGGAAACTGTGAAGCCCAACTGCCCGGCGCTCAAATCCCATTTATCTTGGAGGGCTGCCGTGGTTCCGGAAATCACCGCGGTATCGAAACCGAAGAGGAAGCCACCGAGTGACGCGGCGGTGGCCGAAAATGGTACGAGATGTTTTTTCATGTTCTCTCCTCACCGTTGAGAATGCTGATCGTGGCTGGCGCTGCGATGGCGGGAACGGTGCGCTTCCGTTGCGCGCCGTACTCCTTGCCCCGCGCCCCGTTTCCAGTTCAGGAAAGGGGCAGACCGGCCGGTGCATTCACTCTAAGAAG